>CAIXOY010000726.1 GCA_903921135.1 uncultured Gammaproteobacteria bacterium | reverse complement strand
GGTGCCAGACGCCCCACCCGGTGTATGACCCGCACGGCACCGATCGACCACCGGGTGCGTGCCTCGGCAATCACCAGCGCGATGCTGTCTTCAGCCATGCCGGGGTAGTGCTCGAGCTCCAGGGCATCGAGGGCACCCAGGCCGCCTTCACCGCGCACGGCGCCAGTGAAAACCACGCAGGCACCTGCACCTGGTGTGGTGGCGAGCAGGCGATCGTGTTCAAAACCTACGTCGAAGCGGGCCTCACGGATGTCGACTTCGGCTTCGGTATTCATCCGCCAGTGACCGGGGGATAGAACGCGATCTCGTCGCCGTCTGAGACACACGTTGCCCGCGCCGATACCGAGCGGTTCACCGCGACCAGCGTGTTGTCTGCAAGCAAGGTGTGCGCGCAACCCGGCAGCACGGTCTGATCGAGGTGCCGCACCAGGGACTCCACATCGACAACACCAGGCGCTGCAGCAACCTCCAGCGAGGAAAGCCCCGTTTTTTCGCGGATGGCGGCAAAGAACCGGATTCGGAGCATGGCGTCAGGTGCCCGCGGTCCACTCGCCCGAGCGGCCACCGCGCTTGGACAGCAAGCGCACGCCCTCTATCACCATGCCGCGATCGACTGCCTTGCACATGTCATAGACCGTGAGTGCCGCAACGCTGGCGGCGGTGAGGGCTTCCATCTCGATGCCGGTGCGCCCATGGACGCTGCAGCGCGTGCGGATCCGGACCAGCGACTGCGCCGCATCCGCTTCCAGCGATACCTCTACCGAATCGAGCCCCAGCGGATGGCAAAGCGGGATCAGATCCCCGCAACGCTTGGCAGCCTGGATGCCGGCGATACGCGCCACCGCGAAGACATCGCCCTTGTGGTGGCGTCCGTCCAGAATCAGTGCGAGCGTTTCAGGCAGCATCCGGACAAGCGCCTCCGCCACGGCCTCGCGCGCCGTGACCGGCTTGTCGCCGACGTCGACCATGCGGGCTTCGCCCGCCTCGTTCAGGTGCGTGAGAGAGACCAAGGATGCGCTCCGGGCAGTGGCCTGCGCGGCCTGTCGCGCGGGCGAGGCGCACACTACCATAGCCCCGCCGAGGCTTTCGAGAGATCCCCCATGCCAGAGTCCGCATCACAGCGAAAGGTGCCCACGCGCGTGGCCGCCCTGTGTGCGCTGCTTTTCGGCGCCCTGCTCACGGGTTGTGGCGCAGAGCCACCGGTCACGGGTTGTGTGCCCTCTCCGGGCCTCACGCCGATCTGCGGCTTCAACAACCCCGAGGACATCGAGTTGTTGCCCGACGGCCACACGCTGCTCATCAGCCAGATGGGCGGGATGGACGGCGCCACTCCCGGGTCGCTGGCGATGTTCGACACCAGCGGCGGCATCATCACCCGATTGCCGCAGTTTGCCGAACCTGCGGCAGAGAACTGGGGCAGCCCGGGTTGCACCACGCCACCGGGAAACGCATTTTCCCCGCACGGCATCGACCTGATCACCCGAGCCGACGGCCGCCGCGAGTTGATGGTGGTGAACCACGGCGGACGCGAGAGCGTGGAATTCTTCGAGGTTCTGGGCGATTCGGGTCAATGGCAACTCGCCTGGCGTGGCTGCACGCACCCTCCGCGCGGGACGTACATGAACGATGTGGCAGCGCTGCAGGACGGGGGCTTTCTGGTCTCCCACATGTTTCCGCGTGATGCGTGGACCGTGGGCGGCATCAACCTCTACATGTTCCGCGGCATGCTCGGCCTGGACACCGGCGTGGTGCTGCGCTGTGCGCGGGGCGGCGAGTGCTTTCCCGTCCCCGGTTCGACTGCACCTTTCCCGAACGGGATCCAGGTGGACGCAGCGGGCAGCACGCTGTACCTGAACGCTTACCTCCCCGGTGAGGTCCGGAAGATTTCACTGGAAGACGGGCGCCTGCTGGGCACCGCGCACATCAAGGGCCCCGACAACAGCCAGTGGACGGCAGGCGGCAAACTGCTGGTGGCGAGCCAGACGGCGAGCCTCACCGAGATGAATGCCTGTTTCGGGGTGCGGAACGGGGCCTGTGCCGCCGCTTTCGAGATCATCGAGCTTGATCCGGTAACGATGAGCACGCGACGTCTGCTCGCGCACAAAGGCGCGCCGATGGGCGCTGCGACAGTGGCACAGCGCGTGGGCGATGCGCTCTACATCGGGTCCTTCGCGGGTGACCGGCTGCTCCGGGCGGAGCCTCCGCAGGCAGCGCTCACACCGCTTGTGCTTCAAAATCCATGAGGGTGTCCTCCTCCGCACCGTTGCCGCCGTCACGCAAGCGTGCGGCACGGAGCGGATCGGTGGCGGCGTAGCGGTCAAGACCGTCTGCGGCGGTCTCGCGACCGAGACGACCTTCTGCCATCAGATGGTGCAGGTGAGCGATAAGTTCGCCGATGGCGAGCGAGAACTGCTCCGCACCCAGCACGCGCTTGAAGATCACGGGCAGCAGTTCCACCGCGGTGCGTGGCTCGACGCAGGCCGCTTCCAGCGCGCGCAGGTGATCCCCGTGATGGGACAGCAAGTGCCTGAGCCGTGCGTGCAAACCGCGGAACGGGGTGTTGTGTGCCGGCAGCACGAGGACCTCGTCCGGCACCTCGTCCAGGAAGCGGCGATGGGAATCCAGCCAGTCGGCAAGGGGATTTCCGTCGGGCTCTATCGCCATCACGCTCACGTTCGACGTGATGATCGGAATCACCTGATCACCGGAAAGGAGCAGCCCGCGCGTGCGATCGAGCAGGCAGAGGTGCTCGGGGGAATGGCCACGCCCCACCACCGCCTCCCAGCGGTGCCCTGCGATATCGAGCGTGTCGCCATGGTTCAGGCGGTGGAAGGATCGCGGCATCGGCTCGGCCATCGCCGAGAACCCTCTTCCGCCCTTTGACATGCGCTCCAGGAATTCCTGCGAGGCACCGGCACGCGCGTAGAAATCCAGCGCCTCCCACAGCGGCCCGTCTGACAACGGACTGCAGAACACGCGTCCCAGGAAGTACTCGCCGCCCGTCATGTACAACGGTGCGTGCCAGCGCTCGCTCAGCCAGCCGGCCTGACCGATGTGATCAGGGTGGCAGTGCGTGCACAGGATCGCCTTGACCGGCTTGCCGCCCAACTCGGGCGACGCAAAGACCGACTCCCAATGCGCCCGCGTGGACTCGCCGCGCATGCCGGTATCGATCACCCACCAGCCGTCGACATCCTCCAGCATGTAGAGGTTGATATGGTCGAGCGCGAGCGGCAGCGACATGCGCAACCACAACACACCCGGCGCGATCTCGATGGTCTGACCGGGAGCCGGAACTTCCGGGAACGGGTACTGCAGGACCGGCTTCACGTACGGGGGATCTCCTGATGATGCATCTCAGCCCAGCGTGAGAGGCAGGCTGCGCTGGCGCTCGCCGGTGGCCGCGAAAAGGGCGTTCGCCAGTGCCGGTGCCAGCGGAGGCGTAGGCGGCTCGCCGATGCCGCTCGGTGGCGCATCAGAGGACATCAGCACCACCTCGATCGGCGGGCACTCGTTCATGCGCAACACCGGATAGGTGTCGAAATTGGCCTGCTCTACGGCACCTTCCCGGATCGTGATCTTGCCGTACAGCGCCGCAGAGAGCGCGAACACGACGCCGCTCTCGACCTGCATTCGCACCACGTCGGGATTCACCACGGTGCCGCAGTCCACGGCACACACGACGCGCTCGATGCGGCTCTTGCCACCGGCGATCGAGACTTCCACCACTTCGGCAACGACCGACCCGAAAGACTCGTGCACCGCGAGCCCCTGGAAGCGGCCGGCCGCGGGCTTGCCCCAGCCGGCGGCATCCGCCACGGCCTGCAGCACACGCGCATGGCGCGAGGTGGCGGGCAGGCGCTTCAGGCGGAAGGCAAGCGGGTCTTCGCCCAGTTCGGCAGCCACTTCGTCTACGAAGGCCTCGGCGAAGAATGCGTTCTGCGAGTGTCCCACCGAGCGCCACACGCCAGCGCGGATCCCGGGGTCGTACTCGAGGGACTCGACACGCACGAAGGGAACATCGTAGGGAAGGCCCGAGAGGCCTTCGTGAATCGCGGGGTCGCGGCTGCGCACAAGCGCCGCAGCGCCGTTCATGATGCCTGCCGGTGCCCACTGCGGCAGCATCGCGGGACCGAGCTCCTTCGCCATCAGCGCGTACAGGCTGGGCGATACCACCCGGCTCTCGAACCCCTGCAGATTGCCGTCGGCGCCGATGTCAGCGCTCATGCGCGCGAGCGCCGAGGGTCGGTAGAAGTCGTGCTGCATATCGTCTTCGCGCGACCAGACGAGCTTGACCGGCGCGCCGGCTGCCTTGGCCACCAGCGCCGCCTCGACACCAAAATCGAGCATGCAGCGGCGCCCGAAGCCGCCGCCGAGCAGCGTGGTGTGAACCCGGACCTTCGCGGCAGGCAAGCCGAGCGCACGCGCAATTAGCCCCTGGAGCACATCGGGTGCCTGGTTGCCGGTCCAGATCTCGGCAGATTCCGCAGTGACGGTTGCCACGGCGTTCAGCGGTTCCATGGTGGCGTGCGCGAG
>CAIXOY010000725.1 GCA_903921135.1 uncultured Gammaproteobacteria bacterium | reverse complement strand
GTTTTCGAATCGAATAATCCATTGCCCGGGAACCGGTGATCAAGCCGTCCGCACAATCACGCACGCCACTACTGATGCCGTGACGCCAAAAGTCCCGGAAATCGCTTTACGCGCAATTCTTCGAGCACCGATTCCGAGAGTTTCCACCCCTCGCCGCCGATTTTCGCAATCAGCTCGGTCCAAACCCGCTCGAACGCATGGATCGCATCCGCCTCTTCGAAACGAATACCCGTCGGTAGCAGCGGCGTGATGTCCTCTGTCAGGCTCCGTGTGAGCTTTTCAAGCATGCGCTGCTCGGCCATCGCGCGCGTGATCGGCTTGCCTTCCAGTGCCAGATAGTGGTCAAAGCATGCGATGACCTTTTCCGGGGCTAGCGGAAGTTGCTCCAGTCCCTGATGTAAATCGAACAAGTCGCGGCTCGCACGTCGTTGCAGCAGTGCGCGCAGCTTCGTACCGAACAATTCCTCGGGCTCGAAAGACGCGATCTCGGTCTTTCCTCGGTACCAGTCATTTTCGAATGCAAAGGGATACCGCTTGATGCCAAGCAGGTTCGTGTGCTCCCGGGTGTTGATCTCGACCTTGAGCTTGAGCGTTGCCTGGGAATCGACCTCGGGTGTGAACTTGAACACCAGATGCATCGAGTGACCTGCCTGCTCTCGCTGACATCTTCCAAGCCACGACAATGCTTCGCGGATCGCGTCGACCGTCGCACCGATGGGCTCAGCCTTTACTTGCACGAGATCGATGTCTTCGGAATAGCGCAGCGGCTGTTTGAACAGCAGTTTGTGGATCGCCGTTCCGCCCCGGAACGCTATCTTGTCCTTCAGCGCCGGCGCATTGAACAGGTCGCACAGCGCGCGGCTGATGATCAGGTCCTGCTCGACCTGCCTCAAGTCCGGCCAGGGCGCCTTGACACTCCACGCCTGCAGGAAGGCGGTGGGAATCCTTCTGCGACCTCCACCGTTTCATTGATCATGAGCTTCCACTTGGCGTTTCTCTCGTGAACCTGCGCCAGTGCTGCCACGATGGGCTTCACGGCGGGATCCAGTGACAACATCGTCTTGGCTTTCCTGACAAAGGGCTCCAGCGCGCGGGCCTGGCGACCGTGACCCGCCCATTCGAGCAAGTAGCCGAGCCGACGTACAGCCGAGTTTTCGTACGCGGCAGCCGCCTTTGCCAGCGTGCGCGGATTGGCCTTTGCGCCAATCTCCTTGGCGATATGCGCGACGCCATTGATGCCGGCCGCCTTGTGGAAGTAGCGCACGCAGTCGAGCAGCGTCAGCTCGACGCCGGCAACCTTTGCGAAGCCGGCATCGCTCTTCATCTGACCGACCAGCTCGGGCTTGTTGACTTGAGCAAATGCCTT
This sequence comes from uncultured Gammaproteobacteria bacterium, assembly GCA_903921135.1. Classification (GTDB taxonomy): domain Bacteria; phylum Pseudomonadota; class Gammaproteobacteria; order Pseudomonadales; family UBA5518; genus UBA5518. The sequence continues at coordinate 322 of CAIXOY010000725.1, read as the reverse complement.
GGGCATCTGATAGATGAACTGCAGGCGGTGACGACCCAGCTCGAAGTCACGCAACTGCCTCGGGACGACGACCTGGAAGACCATGCTGGCCTGATGCGACGAGCCGTGGAATGCCGCCGCGCGCAGCAACGAAATGCGGTAGTCGATACCGTGATGCTTCATCAGCGGGTCGATCCACTTCACGGGGTCGGGCGCGCCGGCAATCTGGTCTTCGGGGCGCAGGATCAGATAGAAGCCGTGCCGGGGGTTCGCCAGCCGGTGCTTGCTGATTGCCCGCGTGAGCGCCGCGGCTAGTGCCTGCGGCTTTAGGCCCAGCGCAGCG
>CAIXOY010000724.1 GCA_903921135.1 uncultured Gammaproteobacteria bacterium | reverse complement strand
CGCGCATCACGAGCCCGTTGTTCAGGCTCGCCTGCCGCGTCACCACGCCTGCATGGCCGCCCGGGCTGAAGCGCTCGCCGGTTTCCTTGTTTTTCACGATCTCGAGCGCGCCGAAGAGCCCGAGGTTGCGCGCTTCGCCCACGAGTGGGTGATCCGCCAGCGTCGCCCAGCGCGCCGCGAGATGCGGTGCCAGCGTGGAGGCGACGTTCTCGATGATGCCCTCCTCGCGGATGATCGCGAGCGTGGCAAGCCCTGCCGCGCAGGCCGCCGGGTGCCCGGAGTAGGTGAAGCCGTGACCGAACTCCCCTCCCTTCTGCGTCAGCACGCTCGCCACGCGCTCGCCCACCAGCACGCCGCCGAGCGGCTGGAAGCCGTTCGTCACGGCCTTGGCGAAGGTGATGAGATCCGGCTCCATGCCGTAGTACTGGCAGCCGAACCAGTGGCCCGTGCGCCCGAAGCCGCAGATGACCTCGTCGGAGACGAAGAGGATGTCGTACTTCGCGAGGATGCGCTTCACCTCTGGCCAGTAGGTCTCGGGGGCGATGACCACGCCGCCCGCGCCCTGCACGGGTTCAGCGATGAACGCGGCCACGTTGTCGGGGCCGAGTTCCAGGATCTTGTCTTCCAGCGCGCGCGCTGCGATCACACCGAAGTCCTCGCGGGTGTGCTCGCGGCCCTCGCCGTACCAGTAGGGCTGACGGATGTGGGTGATGTAGGGCAGCGTCTCGAACTGCTTGTGCATGAAGCCCATGCCGCCCAGGCTCGCGCCGCCGATGGTGCTGCCGTGGTAGCCGTTCACGCGGCTGATCACCATGCGCTTGGCGGGTTTGTCTTTCAGGTCCCAGTAGCGGCGCACCATGCGCAGCACCGTGTCATTGCCCTCGGAGCCCGAGTTGGTGAAGAACACGTGCTGCATGTGCTCGGGCGAGATCTCGGCGAGCGTGCGAGCGAGTTCGATCGAGGGCGGGTGCGCGCACTGGAAGAAGTTGTTGTAGAAGGGCAGCTCGCCCAGCTGCTTCGTGACCGCCTCGACGATGGCGGGCTGCGTGTAGCCGAGGTTGCAGCACCAGAGGCCTGACATGCCGTCGAGGTAGGCATTGCCGTCGAAATCGTGGATGTAGATATGCTCGGCCCGGCTGATCACACGCGTGCCGCGCTCGGACAGGTCGTGGAAGTCCGTGAACGGGTGCAGGTGGTGGGCGCGGTCGAGGGCCTGCAGGTGCTGCTTGCTGTGGCTGCTGTTCATGGCGTGGTCCTTCAGGCGGGGCGCGCGGCTGCGCTTAACCCGCGGGTGGTATGTGGTGATCGCGACGATGGCTCCTAGAATGGTGGCTCGCTCATCGCGCGGTCAACGCGGCTACCCCGTGAGGGGTACGCGGCCGCCTTCCGGAGTTCCTGCATGCACGCCAGCGCACTGCCCCTCGTGGGCATTCCCTGTGATGCCTTCGACCGCGGGCCCTATCCCTTCCACGGTGTGGGCGAGAAATACATCGATGCCGTTGGCCACGGCGCGGGCGTGCTGCCGGTGTTGCTGCCCGGCCTGGAGGAGGGCCGTGACCTGCGCGCGCTCTCCGCGCACCTCGATCCCGCGCAGGTGCTCGACATGCTGGACGGCGTGTTCTTCACCGGCAGCGCCTCGAACATCGAGCCCCACCACTACGGCGGTGCGCCGAGCGCCCCCGGCACGCTCCACGATCCGCAGCGCGATGCGACCACGCTCCCGCTCTTGCGGCTCGCGATCGCGCGCGGCGTGCCGCTCTTCTGCGTTTGCCGCGGCTTTCAGGAGTTGAATGTCGCGCTCGGCGGCAGCCTGCACCAGCGTGTGCACGAGGTGCCCGGGATGCTCGATCACCGCGACAACGACGATGACCCGCGTGAGGTGCAGTACGCGCTGGCGCACGACATCGCGG
>CAIXOY010000723.1 GCA_903921135.1 uncultured Gammaproteobacteria bacterium | reverse complement strand
GAGCGGGCCATGCCCGCGACAATCCCTCCGTGGGAGCGGGCCATGCCCGCGACAATCCACTGCGGTAGCGGGCTCAGTGGGTCTCGAACCACTTCAGGATGTGCACGATCTTGCCCACGAGCTGGCTGGGCCGTCCTTCCATGCCGTGCGAGGCCTCCGGAATGCGCACCAGCGCGGCGTCGACCTTCTGCATCTTGAGCGCCACGTAGTACTGCTCTGATTCCGACATCGGCGTGCGGTAGTCCGATTCGCCCGTGAGCACCATCGTCGGTGTCTTCACATTGCCCACCAGCGAGAGCGGCGAGCGCGCCCAGTAGGCGGCGTTCTGCTCCCACGGCACCGCACCAAACCAGTAGCCGCTGAAAAACATCGGGTTGTCGGCCGTCAGCACGAAACTCGTCCAGTTGATGACGGGCTTGGCCGAGACGGCAGCACGGAAGCGATCGGTCTTGCCGATGATCCACGCGGTGAGCACACCACCACCGCTGCCGCCCGTCACGTAGAGCCGCTTCGGGTCGATGTAGCCGCGGGCGATCAGGGCATCCACACCGGACATCAGATCGTCGTAGTCGTTGCCGGGATAGGCGTGGTGGATCAGGTTGCCGAATTCCTCACCATAGCTCGTGCTGCCGCGGGGGTTGGTGTAGAGCACCACATAGCCCGCGTTGGCGTAGGCCTGCATCTCGGAGCTGAAGCGGGGGCCGTAGTTGGCGAAGGGCCCGCCGTGGATTTCGAGAAGCAGGGGATATTTCTTTGCGGGATCGAAACCGGGCGGTGTGACGATCCAGCCCTGGATCTCTCGGCCGTCGAAGGACGAGGGATAACGGATCTCCTCCACCTCACCAAGCGTCCGCGCCGCGAAGAGATCGTCATTCAGGCGCGTGAGCCGGCGCAGTTCCTTGCTGCCACGCTTGCCCACCGCAATATCGGCAGGATGCGAAGGCCCCGTGAGCATCAGCGCGAAGCGTCCGTCACGCGCCACGCTGAACCTGCCGCCGCCGTAAGGCCGGCTCGCCGAGAGATCGCCGATGCCGCTCGCCAGCGTTTCCAGCTTGCCGTCCAGCGTGAGGAAGGCGAGCTTGGTGTCGCCGTGATCATCGTATTGCACGTAGAGGCCGCGGCCGTCTGCAGACCATGTCCAGCTGTCGATGTCGCGGTCGAGTGTGGCCGTGAGTGAGCGCGGGCGGCTGCCGTCACGCTCCATGATGTAAAGCTGCGTGGTCTGGAAGCCCTGCTTGCGGTCGTCGAAGCCGATGTAGGCAATGCGCTTGCCGTCGGGCGAGAAGCCGGGCCCGACATCAGGGCCATCGCGCGAGGTGAGTGTGGTGATCTTGCCGTCGGAAATGCGGATCTCGTGCACCTCGCTTTCGACCGGATCGTAATCCGGGTCTTCGCCGTCGGCGCCGCCGAGGTTTGCCGAGAAGAGCACGGACGTCCCGTCAGGGTTCCAGTCGTAGGGACCCTCGTGGTCCTTCGAGCCGCGGGTGAGCTGGCGCGGCGTGCCGCCCTCGGCGGGCAGCACGAAGATCTGCGTGTGCGCCTCCTCGAGGTAACCCTCACCGTCACGGCGATAAATCAGCCGCTGGATGGTATTGGGCGCCTTGCCCCAGTCCGCACCCTCGGGTTTGGCGGGCATCTTCGCGAAGGGCTCCACCTCGTCGGGCACCGTCATGCCAAAGACGATCTGGCTGCCGTCGGGGGACCACATCGCACCCATCGGAACCTCGGAGCCGGAGGTGAGCTGTGCCTCCTGTCCGGTATCCACCCAGCGCACAAACAGCTGCAAGCTCTCGTTGCGGTTGGACAGGAACAGGATCTTGCGACCGTCCGGGGACCAGCGCGGGAAGCTCTCGTAGGCGCCGGAATCGCCGAGTGGGCGCGGCTCACCGCCCGCGTGCGGCACCACCCAGAGACTCGAGCGGTAGCGGTCGCTCATCACGTCGGCGCTGCGACGTACGAAAACCACGCGGTTGCCGTCGCGGGAGATATCCAGATCCGCTGCCACCTCGATGTCGAAGAAATCGCGCGGCGTGAAGGGCTCTTTCGCCGCCACCGGCAGGGCGATGCAGGCCGCGATGAGGGAGATCGCGCAATGGCGCAGCCGCACTTGGCGCATGTGGGGGCTCCGGTGTGCATTTGTGAAGCCGCGAGACTAGCGAACCCTTTGCCCGGCGCAAAGCGCGGGCGGGTAGAATCCGGCGATGAACCCCGAACTCATCCTCGACCCCCTGAACGCAGCCCAACGCGAGGCCGTTTCCGCGCCCGACGCGAACCTCCTCGTGCTCGCGGGTGCCGGCAGCGGCAAGACGCGCGTACTGGTGCATCGCATCGCATGGCTGGTGCACGAATTCGGCGTGATGCCCTTCGGCATCATGGCCGTGACCTTCACCAACAAGGCCGCCGCCGAGATGCGCGCGCGGCTGGAGCAGATGCTCGACATCTCCACGCGGGGGATGTGGGTGGGCACCTTCCACGGCCTCTCGCACCGCTTCCTGCGCGCGCATTGGGAACAGGCAGGGCTGCCGCAGAACTTCCAGATCCTCGACTCCGACGACCAGCTCCGCGTCATCAAGCGCGTCACGCGCGACATGAACCTGGACGAAGACCGCTGGCCGCCCAAGCAAACGCAGTGGTGGATCAACTCGCACAAGGACGAAGGCCGACGCGCCTTCGAGATCGAGGACCACGGCGAGCCCGTGCAGTCGACGCTGCTATCCGTCTATCGCCAGTACGAGGCTGCCTGCGAGCGCGGCGGCATGGTCGATTTCGCGGAACTGCTGTTGCGCTCCTGGGAGCTGTGGCTGAAGGATGCGGCGCTGCTGGCGCACTACCGCCAGCGTTTCCAGCATCTGCTGGTCGACGAATTCCAGGACACCAACACCATCCAGTACAAGTGGCTGCGCGCACTCGCAGGCCCCGAGGCGCGCGTCACGGCGGTAGGCGACGACGACCAGTCCATCTACGGCTGGCGCGGCGCCAAGATCGAGAACATCCACCAGTTCCAGCGCGATTTCACCGGCGTGCGGCTGGTGCGTCTGGAGCAGAACTACCGCTCGACGGCGAACATCCTGAACGCCGCGAACGCGGTGATCGCGAACAACTACGGACGCCTCGGCAAGAATCTCTGGACCGACGGCGGCGAGGGCGATCCGATCACGCTCTACGCCGCCTTCAACGAGCAGGACGAAGCCCGCTACATCGTCGACGAATTGCAGAAGTGGATTGCCGCGGGGCATCAGCGCGCGGAGTCCGCGATCCTCTACCGTTCGAATGCGCAATCGCGGGTGCTGGAAGAGGCGCTGCTGCGCGCGGGCATTCCGTACCGCGTCTACGGGGGCCTGCGCTTCTACGAGCGGCTCGAGATCAAGAACGCGCTCGCGTACCTGCGCCTCCTGCTGAACCGCAACGACGACGCGGCCTTCGAGCGCGTGGTGAACACGCCGCCGCGCGGCATCGGCACCAGCACCATCGATGCGATACGCGCTGCTGCGCGCACGCGCTCGGTGCCCTTGTGGGCAGCGGCGAAGGACATCGCTTCTTCCCTGCCCGCACGGGCACGCAACGCGCTGCAGGGTTTCATCGATATGGTGAACCAGCTGCAGCGCGATATCGATTCGCTGGAACTCGCCGAGAAAGTCGATCGCGTGCTGCTGGTCACGGGCCTCCTCGAATACCACCGCACTGAAAAAGGCGAACGCGGCGAGACACGCGTCGAGAACCTCGAGGAACTGGTGAGCGCCTGCCGCGCCTTCACGCCCGAGGATCCCGAGCGCGGCGCGATGGAGCAGTTCCTGGACACCGCCTCGCTGGACGCCGGCGACACGCAGGCAGAGGAGTTCGAGGACAGCGTGCAGCTGATGACGCTGCATTCGGCCAAAGGCCTCGAGTACCCGCTGGTGTTTCTGGCGGGCATGGAGGAAAACCTCTTCCCGCACGCGATGTCCCGCGAAGAGCCCGGACGCCTCGAGGAAGAACGCCGCCTCTGCTACGTAGGCATCACCCGCGCGATGCAGCGGCTCATCATGAGCTATGCCGAAAGCCGCCGCCTGCACGGGCGCGAAACCATGAACGGCATGTCGCGCTTCCTGCGCGAGATACCGCCCGAACTGCTTCAGGAAATCCGCCCGCGCCTGCAGGTCACACGGCCCATGGGCAGCTGGAATTCCTCGAACAAATGGGGTCAGACCCCCATTTCCCACGGCCCGAAAAAAATGGGGTCAGACCCCATTTTCCTGGGTGGCGGTCGCGGGGGATTCCGGCAGGAAGAGAGCGAAGGCCTGCGGCTGGGGCAGCGGGTGCGTCACCCGCGCTTCGGCGAGGGCGTGGTGATCGGTTTCGAGGGCCAGGGCGCGCACGCACGCGTCAACGTCAATTTCGCGACGGAAGGCGCGAAATGGCTGGTGGTCTCGATGGCGAAGCTGGAAAGCGTTTAGGGCGTATCGCACCCGCGGCGGTCCATGCGCCGTTGACGGGGATCCGATCCGGAGTACAGAGGTACTGCACCATGGCCATCTCGCCTGCCGACACCCTGCGCGGGTTGCGTTATCCGTGGGGGCCGCAAGCGGCGCCTGAACCCGGAGAGCCCTTCCGCGTGGCCGAGGGCGTGTGGTGGCTGCGCTTCCCGATGCCGCTCTCGCTGGACCATATCAACCTGTGGCTGCTCGAAGACGGCGACGGTTGGACGGTGGTGGACACCTGTCTGGATCTGGTCGAATCACGCGCGCTGTGGGAGCAGCTCTGCACCGGCTTCATGGCCGGCAAACCCGTGCACCGCGTGATCTGCACCCACCTGCACCCGGACCACGTGGGCCTCGCGGGCTGGCTCACACGGCGCTTCGATTGCGAGCTGTGGATGACGCGCGAGGAATTCCTCATGTGCCACACGCTCGCCGACGACACGGGCAAGCCCGCGCCCGATGTCGCGATCCGCTTCTACCGCGCCGCCGGCTACGACGAGCGCGCGCTCGAGAACTACCGCGCCCGCTTCGGCGGTTTCGGCATGAACATCTCGCCGCTGCCCGAGAGTTTCCGCCGCCTGGTGGAAGGCGAGACGCTGCAGATCGACGGCCGTTACTGGCAGGTGATCGTGGGGCAGGGACATTCGCCGGAGCATGCGGCGCTTTACTGCCCGGCGCTCAAACTCCTCATCTCGGGTGACCAGGTGCTGCCGCGCATCACACCGAATGTGAGCGTCTTCCCCACCGAGCCCAAGGGTGACCCGCTGCGCGAGTGGTTGCTCTCGAGCGCCCGCATCCGCGAGCGGCTGCCCGACAACGTGCTGGTGCTGCCCGCGCATCAGGCGCCGTTCTATGGGCTGCACGTGCGGCTCACGCAGATCATTGACAGCCACGAGCGCGGCCTGACTCGGCTGTACGAGCATCTGGAGGAGCCGAAGCGCGCGGTCGATTGCTCGCGCGTGATGTTCCGCCGCGAGTTGGAGAACGACACGCTCGCCATGGCCACCGGCGAGACGCTCGCGCATCTCAACTGCCTGATCGGCCGGCGGATGATCCGCCGCGAACGCGATGCTGCGGGTGTCGACTGGTACAGCCGAAACCCGCAAGAGAGCGCGTTCTAGCCCCGCGTCATTTCGGGGCTTTCTGCTGCAGGTAATCCACCGCCAGCGTGGCCAGCGTTCGCACGCCGGGCACCAGTGCGGTTTCGTTCACGAAGTAGAGCGGCGAGTGGTTGGCGGCGGCTTCGCCAGGGCCCACGCCCTCCTTGTTGCCGCCGAGGAAGAAGAACAGTCCGGGGATGTCCTGCTGGTACTCGGAGAAATCCTCCGAGGCCATGATGAGCGGGGCGTCCATGAGTTTGTCTCCCGCGGCCGCACGGAGCGAGGGCTCCATCTGCTTCACCAGCGCCGGGTCGTTGTAGGTCACGCCACCGCCGTAGCTGTCTATGGTGACGGTGGCTTCTGCACCTGACGCAGCCGCTATGGAGGTGGCAGTGCGCGTGATGCGCGCGAGCATGTCCTTGCGGATGCCCTCGTCGAAGTTGCGTACGGTGCCCGTCATCTCTACCGAGTCGGGGATGATGTTGTGGCGCACGCCGCCGTGGATGCTGCCGATGGTGACCACCGAGGGCGCCTTGGTGATGTCGAGCTGGCGGCTGGGAATCACCTGCAAGGCCTGCACGATCTGCGCGGCCACCACGATGGGGTCGATGCCGCCCCAGGGCTGCGAGCCGTGGGTCTGTTTGCCCTTCACGATGATCTTGATGGTGTCGGCAGCGGCCATGGTGGGCCCGCTGCGGTAACTGATGCTGCCGGCCGGACCGGGCCAGGTGTGAAGACCGAAGATCGCGGTGGGCTGTTTGGTCTTTTCCCAGAGCCCTTCCTTGATCATGAGGCGTGCACCGCCTTCCTCACCCTCGGGCGCTCCCTCTTCCGCCGGCTGGAACACGAAGCTCACGGTGCCCGGGATCTGATCACGCATGCCCGCGAGCACCTTGGCCACACCCATCAGAATGGCGGTGTGCGCATCGTGGCCGCAGGCGTGCATCACCGGCACCTCGGTGCCGTTGTATTCCATGCGTACCTTCGATGCGAAGGGCAGGCCGCTCTTTTCCTCCACCGGAAGCGCGTCCATGTCGGCGCGCAGCGCCACCACGCCGCCCGGCTTGCCGCCCTTGAGAATGCCCACCACGCCGGTGTGCGCGATGCCGGTCTGCACCTCGTCGAAGCCGAGCTTCTTCAGCTCCCGCGCGACCAGCGCCGCAGTGCGCTTCTCGCGGTTGCCGAGTTCGGGATGCTCGTGGATGTCCCGGCGCCAGGCCACCACCTGCGCTTCGGCCGCCTGCGCGGCTGCGGCGATCGCGGCGTGCGTGTCTTCGGCGCGGGCGGTGGTACCGAAAAGGGCCAGGGCAGCGGGCACGAGCAGGGCGAGGGGGCGAAGGCGCATGGGGAGTCTCCACGAAAGGAATTCCCAGTGTGCATCAACGGACGCCGAATAGGCCACGGATAGGCTTGACCGATCGGTACGACGGAGCACGACTGCGCGGCTGTCCTCACGCAGGAACGGGAGCGGCGCGTGCGCGGGCTGTCTCCCCTGATGCACGTACCGGCAGGGCGATGCGTCCGCGCTCACGCGCGGCCAGATTGCTGCGCCTCAGGTCTGTAGCCGGTACATCACGCCCCACACATCATGCAGCGCGTGCTCGTAATCCGCGCCGGCCGCACCCTGGTGCTGCGCGACCTCGGACTTGAAGTTGTCGTAGTCGATATCGGAGGCGAGTTCAGCGAGCACCTGCGACCACGCTGCCTTCGGCACGAAGATGCGGAAGGCGTAATCGGTAGAGGAGGACTCCCGGATCCCGCAGCCGCCGAGATCTGCGGGGAAGCGCGCGAGCAAGGCCTCGAGATGCGAACGGACACGCGCGCGCACCATGATGCGATCAGGATCGACAGGCGCACCGTAGTGGCCCTCGCCCTGCCGGGCACACACCGCGCTGAAGAAACCGTACCGGGTGAAGATCCACATCGTCTTTACTCCCTTGCCCCGTGATGGCACTCGCTGTTGCGCAGAGCATAAGCCAGGCGCCACCACGCTCCCCTTCCGCATCCGCGCCGGCTGCCGAATAATGCGCCGGTCTTCACCATCGCATCCCGGAGCTCACCATGCTTGCCTACGTCACCGTCGGAACCAATGACCTGCCCCGCGCCGCCGCGTTCTTCGATGCCGTGCTCGGCGAACTCGGCGCCACCCGCGCCATGGAATTCGAGCGTATGGTGATCTGGTCTGCCGGTGCCGGGCAGCCAATGATCGCCGCGATCAAGCCCTACGATGGCAACGAGGCGAGCGTAGGCAACGGCGTGATGGTGGCCATCAACGCCGGAACCCGTGAAATCGCGGACCGTATCTACAACAAGGCAATGGCCCTTGGTGCCAAGGACGAAGGCGCGCCCGGCCTGCGCGGCGACGACTTCTATGGCGCCTATTTCCGCGACCTGGACGGCAACAAATTCGTTGCCTGCGTCTGGGGCTGATCGGGAACTCCACCATGGGCATGCTGATCGCAGGGCTGCTGCTTGTCCTCGGGATGCACTCGGTGCGCATCGTGGCAGAGCCCATGCGCACGGCGGCTATCGCGCGCATCGGCCTGCAGGGTTGGCGGGGGCTGTATTCGCTGGTTTCGCTCGCAGGCATCTGGCTGGTGGTGAGCGCTTATGCGGGCGTTCGGCTCGATTCACCCGAGCTCTACCACCCGCCGGCGTGGGCGCGCATGGTCACGCTGGCCCTGATGCTGGTCTCGATGGTGCTGCTCACGGCAACCTACGTGCCCGGCACGCATATCCGGCAGTGGGTGGCGCACCCGATGCTCCTCGGCACACGGGTGTGGGCCTTTGCCCATTTGCTCGCCAACGGCAGGCTGGCCGATGTGGTGCTCTTCGGAAGCGTGCTTGGCTGGTCGATCTTTGCCCACCACGCCGCGCGGGCGCGGGATGCCGCTGGCGGCACACGGTACCCGGCCTCTGGCTGGCAGCGTGATGCAGTTGCGGTAACGGCGGGCGTGGCGGGATGGGCGGCGATTTTGCTGTACCTGCACCGTTACCTGGGCGGCGTGCCGCTGGTCTGAGCGCTGAACGCGCGCTGAAGGAAGCGGCTTCTTCTGTACCCGAACCACCTCGGAGACCCGACGTGACCCTGATCCACCGCTCGTTGCTGCGGCCCGCACTGGGCCTTGTCTCGTTGCTGTGCCTTGCCACCGTGCCCTTCGCAGAGGCCGCACCAGAACCGGTGCGCAGCGAGGCGGTCGGCCAGCGTGTCACCGAGAACGTCCCGGCGATTCCGCCGGCACTCCTCGAGCGCCTGTCGCGCTACCAGAACACCCGCCAGGCGATGCTCGGAGGCTGGAACCGCGACGGCAGCCTGATCGTGCTGACGCGCTTCGGCGACACCAGCCAGGCGCATCGGGTGAGCGAGCCCCTCGGCATGCGGGAGCAGCTCACGTTCTACCGCGAGCCGGTGAACGTGGCTGTCGCCTCCGCGGGCGGGAAACCGGGCTTCGTGTTCCTGCGCGACGAGGGGGGTTCGGAGTTCTGGCAGCTGTACTGGCGCGACATGGAAACGCGCGAGACCCGGCTCCTCAGCAACGGCAAGCGCTCCCGTAACGAACAACCCGTGCTCTCCTCCGACGGCACGCAGGTGGCCTGGGGCAGCACGGAGCGCAACGGCGCCGATACCGACATCTGGGTTGCAGACATCGCCAGCGGCAAGCGCCGCAATGTGCTCGCCGAAGGCGGCGCATGGTACCCACTGGGATTCTCACCCGACGGGCAGCGGCTTCTGGTGATGCGCTACGTCTCGATCAACGAGAGCCATCCCGCCGAAGTGGACCTCAGGAACGGTGCGCTGCAGGAATTCCCGCTTGAGGGTGGCAAGGCGGCAGTCGCCGCGGCGGCCTATGGCCCGGCCGGGCAGGGGATCTTCTACCTCTCGGACGAGAACAGCGAGTTCATGCAGCTGCGCCAGCGCTTGCCCGGCAAGAAGGGCTCGCGCGTGCTGAGTTCGCACATACCGTGGGACGTGACGCTGCTCGCGGTGGACCGGCAAGGACAGCATCTTGCCTTCGTCGCGAACGAGGACGGCGTGAGCCGCCTGCACGTGCTCGGCCTGCCGGATTTCAGGCCCCTGGCGCTGCCCGAACTGCCCACGGGCGTGATCGATACCATCGACTTTGACGCAGAGGGCAAACGCCTTGCCTTCAACCTGAACCGCGCGGACGCGCCGTCTGACATCTACGTGATCGAGCCCGGCAAGACCTCGCTTGTGCGCTGGACCAAAAGCGAAGTAGGTGACCTGGACCCGGATGTTTTCATCGAGCCCACGCTCGTGCGCTACCCCACCTTCGACACCGTCGATGGCAAGCCGCGCACCATCCCCGCGTTCTACTATCGCCCGAAGGGCAAGGGGCCCTTCCCCGTCGTGGTGTCCATCCATGGCGGCCCGGAAGCGCAGGCGCTGCCTTACTTCAACGCGCGCACGCAGTTTCTGGTGAACGAGCTGAACGTCGCGGTGCTCGTGCCCAACGTGCGTGGCTCGGCAGGCTACGGAAAGTCCTACCTGCTCCTCGACAATGGCATGAAGCGCAAGGATTCGGTGAAGGACATCGGGAGCCTGCTCGACTGGATCGCGCGCCAGCCGGAGCTGGACGCAAAACGCGTGGGCGTGACGGGCGGCAGCTACGGCGGTTACATGGTGCTCGCGAGCCTGGTCGATTATTCCGACCGCATCGCGGCGGGCATCGACATCGTCGGCATCTCCGATTTCGTCACCTTCCTGAAAGCGACCGAGAGCTACCGCAGGGATCTTCGCCGTGCCGAGTACGGTGACGAGCGCGACCCGGCAATGCACGCCTTCCTGACGGGCATCGCACCCGTGCGCAATGCCGCGCGCATCCAGCGGCCGCTCTTCGTGGCGCAGGGCGCGAATGATCCCCGTGTGCCGGCGTCCGAGGCGCGCCAGATCGTGGATGCCGTACGTGGCAACGGGCAGGATGTCTGGTACCTGCTGTTCAAGGACGAGGGGCACGGTTTCCAGAAGAAACCCAACATCGATTACTTCGATGCGGCATCCGTGCTGTTCTGGCAGCAGCACCTGCTGAAATAGCCCTCGTTTGCCGAGAGCGCAGGCGCGTTACATGAGGCGCGTTACATGAAAAGCCCCGCCGCGCTCGCCACCAGCAGCACGCAGCCGAGAATCCGGTAGAAGCGCTTCGGGTCTGCGCGCTGCATGTAGGCGTGCAGCCGCAGCCCGAGCACATGACCCACAGCAGCGCAGGGGAAGAGCCACAGCTGCGCGGCGAGTTGCAGATCCACGCCGGCCCATACGAAGGCCGCCATCTTGATCGTCACCAGGATGAACCACAGCGCGAACAGCGTGTCGCGCAGTTGCCGTGCGGCCACGTGCGTGCCGAAGACGGCCATGATGAGTGGCGCGCCGATCAGCGAGGTGCCGCTTACATAACCACCGAGCGCCAGGAAGAGCACGTCCAGCCGCCGGTCGTTCGAGCGGAAGGGGCGGTTCAGGATGTACGACACCGCATAAACGCTCACGATCACGAAGATGATCGCGCCCATCACCTTGGCGGGCAGCACGATCAAGCCGAACACGCCTGCGAGCTTGGGCACGATCATGATCGCGAGCGCGTGGCGCAGGTACGCCCAGTCGACACCGCCGCCTTCGGCGCGGATGCGCTCGCGCTGCGGCCACTGCTGGACTGCGGTGAGCAACCAGAACACCAGCAGGTGCACCGAAATCACCGGCAGGTAGAGGAGCGGCTCGTTGTGGATCAGCAGCAGGAAGGGCAAGGACAGCACCGAGCCCCCGAAGCCCAGCCCCGATCGTACGAAACCGCTCCACACGAAGACGAGCGCGATCAGCGAGAGCTGTAGTGTGGAGAGCTCTGTCATGGAACCGTCGCGCGCATCGCAGACCCTGTGGTGACGGCGCGCAGTGTAGGCGTTGCCCGCCCGCGAATCATGGTGTCAGACTGAGCCTGCACCGCTTTCCTGCCCGGGGTACCGCAACATGGGAGATGTCGTCGCGTTCCGGCGCCGCCCGCCCAAGGCGAAAACCCTCTGCCTCGAGGGGCATCACAAGTGGGTGCTGTGGAAGGCCAAGCAGTTCGACGTGAAGGAAGGCAAGCTGGTCACCGTCCACCGCTGCGAGCGCTGCGGCAAGGAAAAATCCACCGCCCTCTGATGGACCGGTCCCACGCCCAGAGTCCGGGCTCCCCGCCAGTTACCCGCCCCACGCTGCCTCCGTCCGCTCTCACACGTCTGCTCGCCGGCTCAAGATGCAACCCTTGACTTCAAACGGATGTTCGATCTAGAAGTTGGCAAGACGGGCGCTATCGCGTGAGCGACAGCCCTGTCAGCTCTCGCAACAGGCGCCTTTCAGCGCCTCTCACCACGTCGGGTTGCCACATGCCGGAGGCCAGAAAAATGAAAGTGTCCACATCAAGACTCTACCGTCACCACATGCTTGCCCTCTCCTCGGTGGGCTTCACGCTGTTCGCAAGCCCTCAGCTGCTTCTGGCGCAGGTGCCGGGCGCGACAACGCTTGAGGAAATCGTCGTCACGGCCCGCCAGCGCGAGGAGCGGCTGATTGATGTACCGGCGACGGTGACCGTCTTCTCGGAGACCGAGATCGAAAATGCGGCCATCTCCAGGCCCTCGGAATTCATCATGCGCACACCGGGGTTGTCGCAGGTCCAGACCCTTGAGGTCGGCGACATGCAGGTGAGCGTGCGGGGCATCAACTCCGGTCGTGACACCGAAAGCAGCGTCGCCCTTGTGATCGACGGGGTGCTGCTCACCAACCCCAACGCGCTCAACCAGGAACTGGACGACATGGTCCAGATCGAGGTGCTGAAGGGCCCGCAAGGTGCCATTTACGGGCGCAACGCCTTGGCCGGCGCCATCATCCTCACCACAGCCAAGCCCCCGCGTGAATTCGAAGCGGATGTCTCCGCGACGGCCGGAAACTTCAACCTGAAGAAAGGCCATGTCGGCGTGGGCGGGCCGCTCGGCGAAAACGCCGAAGCCAAGTTCCGGATGTACTACCGCAAGGACGACGGGTCCTTCAAAAACTCTTTCAGGGACTGCGATGACTGCATGAACTTCATGGACGAGGTGGGCGGCGTGGCGCGTCTCACCTTCCGTCCTACCGACTCCACCGAGATGGACTTCAAGGCGCGCTACTCGGACATCGAGGCCGGCAGCCTCGCCTTCAATGCCTCCCTCGCACTCAAGGATGCCGCGGCGGCAGGCTTCGGAGACCTGTTCTACGAGGACGCCAACGACCACGATTTCATCCACTTGAACAGGAACAACCCGGACAACCAGCAATCCACCGTGAACTTCTCGATGAAGAGCGTCACGGAGTTCGAGGATGCCGGCTCGCTGACGTTCACAGCCTCTTACAACGACGCGGAGAACTACTTCCTCGGCGCCGGAACCAGCAATGCCTTCGGCATCTACAACGGCAACGCACTCTGCCAGCAGGAGTACGAGGCATCGAAGTTCGTCGTACCCGTCCCCGCTCCCTTCTTCTGGGCACCCAATATCGCCAACAGCTTCCTGCCGCCCTATCCGCCGATCAGCTGCGGTGGCTACCAGTACCAGCAGCGTGACCAGAAAGACTCGGCGGTGGAGATCCGCTTCGAGTCGCCACAAGACCAGTCACTGCGATGGATGACCGGCGCCTACTATGCGGACATCGACCGTCATCTGGTGGTGTCCTACGGTGGCGACCTGGGCCTCGGCCAATACAACAAGGGCTACGTCACCGCGGACGGCCCGAACCCGACCGACCTGCTCTATGACGATGACCTGCTCAGCAAGGTCTACGCCATCTTCGGGAACGTCGAGTACGACGTGACGGACACGGTCGAGGTGGCTCTGGCCCTGCGCTACGACACCGAGGACCGCGAAGTCGACAACAACGTGCCCAAGGTCGGCCCGGGCACGCCCGGCTTCGGCGCGTTCGGCAGCCCTGTGTGCCCGAACGGCCCGACCAACTGCTCGTACTTCATCAACCCGTTCTACAACGTCAATCCGACGCTCCCTGAAATCCCCTCGCGCAAATCCCAGTTCAGCCAGCTTCAGCCCAAACTCACGGTGAACTGGCAGCCGAGCGACGAGTACACGGTGTTCGCGTCCTACGGCGTGGGCTTCCGCAGCGGCGGTTTCAACTCCTCCGGAACCACCGCGACCCTGCAGCAGTTCTTCGGGAACCTGGCGCTCGCCGACGGCACGTCCAACCTGAACGACCTGCGCGACGACTTCGACAAGGAGCTGTCACGGGCCTTCGAGATCGGCTTCAAGTCGCGGCTGCTGTCCAACACGCTGCAGTTGAACGGTGCGATCTACTACACCGAAACCGAGGACATGCAGGACTTCAGCTTCTTCGCCGGACCGTTCGGCTCACTCCGCGTGGTCACCAATATCGACGAGGCTGAAATCCAGGGCATCGAACTGGACGCCAAGTGGCTGCTGAACCAGTACTTCAGCGTCTACGCCGGCGTCGGTCTGGTTGACACCGAGATCAAGGACTACTCGACGCGGCCTTACACGACAGGCAACAAGCTCCCGTACATTCCCGACTACACCGCCAGCCTTGGTGCCGAGTTCAATACCGATCTGGGCAGCAGCGGCTGGGAGCTCAACGCGCGCGTCGACACGATGTTCGTCGGCGAAACCTGGTTCTCGCCGGTGCAGGACAACTATGTGCCGAACTTCTTCACGGCCTTCGGTTTCGGCGGTGGAGAGTTTTCCCGGCAGAAGCGCGATGCCTACTCGACCACCGACCTGACGATCTCGCTCACCGATGGCTCCTGGAGCGTGCAGGCCTGGGGCAAGAACGTCTTCGACAAGAACTACCTTGAAGAAGTCATCCCCGCGCCGGAGTTCGGTGGATCGTTCATCCACGAGACATTCGGCCGGACCTATGGCCTGACGGTCTCCAAGAACTTTGGCGGTGAGTAGTCGATCGGACACCGCCTACCCCTCTACGGGCGGAAGGACACTTCCGCCCGGCAGCAGCGCCCAAGCGCCTCACGGGCGAACTGACGCCCGTAAACGCAAGGGCAAGGGTAGCCGGCTCGATGGAGAGCGGACGCGGCGCGCGATTCTGGACGCGGCCGAGTACCTCTTTTCGCTGGATGGGCTGGCAGGGGTCTCGATCCGCAGGATCACCAAGCACTCGGGTACGGATCTCGCGTCGGTCAATTACTACTTCAACACGAAGGAAGGATTGTTCCGCGAGGTGCTCGTGCGCCGGGTTGAGGCAATGAGCTCGGAGCGTATGCGTTCGCTCGCCTCCTTCGAGCCGGCGGGTGATGTACTGGCAGATGTGGAGCGCGTGCTTGACCTCTTCGTTGCCCCCTTGTTCGGCAGTAACGAGGAAGAGTGCGAGTCGCTCGCGAACTACCGCAGGCTGGTTTCACTCGTGACCAACAGCAAGACCTGGCAGAACGCGATCTTCAGGGACCACTATGACCCCACGGCCAGCGCCTACATCCGTCGGCTGGAGCAGCTGCTTCCCGGTCTGACATCCGAGACTGTCTGCTGGTCCTTCAACTTTTTTCTGGGTGCGCTGACCAATGCGATGGCGGAGACAGGCCGCGTGGATCGCCTCTCCGGAGGACAATGCCGGTCTGCCGACCTGCTGATGATGAAGCGCCAGTTGTTGGGTTTCACGGCGAGCAGTCTGGTTGGTTTGGCAAAAAGCGGAGACACCCGATGAAGCTCGTGACATTCGTTGATGCCAGTGGCCTGGACTGCCTCGGGGTTCTGCATCCCGAGGACGAACAACGCGTCATCGATCTGAGGCAGGAGGCGGCCATTGCTCCCTCCTCTCTGCGCAATGCTGCGCTGCGCCCCGGTGCCCTCGACTCGCTGCAGCAATTCATCGAGGCAGGCGATGCCGCACTCGCACTGGCGCGCGAGATCGTGGCCTCCACGTCTCCTGATGCCGCGCAGTTGCTGTCAGCGAGCGGTCTGAAACTGCGTGCACCCATTCCCCAACCGGTGCAGTTCCGGGACTGTCTCCTGTTCGAGGAGCATCTGGTGAACTCCTTCGCAGCCTTGCGCCGGACGCTGGCCGATCAGGCCCCGGACCCGGTGGAGGCTCTGCGGGAGTTCGAAGCGCGGGGCCTCTACCGTGTGCCGCAGGTCTGGTACGAAATGCCCGTTTACTACAAGGTCAATCGGTTCTCTTTCATCGGCCCCGAAGACCAGATCGTCTGGCCGTCATATACAGAGAGGCTCGATTACGAGCTCGAATACGCCTGTGT
>CAIXOY010000722.1 GCA_903921135.1 uncultured Gammaproteobacteria bacterium | reverse complement strand
GATCCGCTGAGCGGCCACATCGTGATGATGGCCGAGGCCAAGGCCATCGGCGCATTGGCAAAGACAGGCTGGAAGCCCGCGCGCACGCTGGTCTATCTCAGCTGGGATGCAGAAGAGCCGATGCTCCTCGGCTCCACCGAGTGGGCCGAAACGCACGCGAAAGAGTTGCAGCAGAAGGCCGTGGCTTACGTGAACACCGACGGCAATGGGCGCGGTTTTCTGGAAGTGGCGGGCAGCCATTCGCTGCAGTCATTCGTGGGCGCCGTGGCGCGTGATGTGAAGGATCCGCAGACGGGCGTGTCGGTGGACGAGCGAGCGCGTGCGGCGGCGCTGGCCTCTACCGACCCTTCACCCCGCGCGCGGCAGATCGCAAAGGCGGCTGCTGATGGCAAAGACCTGCCGATTGAACCTCTGGGCTCGGGCTCGGATTTCTCGAGCTTCGTGCACCACTTGGGCATCGCCTCGCTGAACGTCTCTTTCGGCGGCGAGGGCGAGAGCGGCGGCGTGTACCACTCCGCCTACGACACCTGGGAACACCACTCGCGCTTCGTGGATCCGGGCTTTGCCTATGCCAGCGCGCTGGCCAAAACCACCGGCCGCATGGTGCTGCGCCTGGCAGACGAAGACCTTCCTGTGATGCGCTACACACCGGTTGCCGACACGGTTGCAGAGTACGTGGACGAGGTGCAGAAACTCGCTGACGGCAAGAGGGAGGCGCAGCAGCAACAAGCAAAGGCGATCGCCGCCGGCGCCTATCGCCTGGCCGACGATCCCACGCTATCGCGCGGGGAGCCGACGCCGCTGAAACCCGTGCCCTACTTCAGCTTCGCGCCCTTGCAGAACGCGCTGCAGCGCCTGAAGACGAGCGCCGCCGCCTACGACGCAGCGCTCGCTGCAAAGGGTGCCGCGCTGCCCGCTTCCACGCGCGCCGAACTGGTAGAACTCGCCGCGCGCAACGAGCAAACGCTGCTGCAGGAGCCCGGCCTGCCCGGCGGCCGCGGCTGGTATCTCAACATGCTCTACGCGCCCGGCCGCCTCACCGGCTATGGCGCGAAGACGCTGCCCGGCGTGCGCGAGGCCATCGAAGACGAGCGGTGGGCAGATGTCGAGACCTACACCGCGCTCACCGCGCGGGCGGTTGAGATGTACGCGGAGGGTCTGGAGGAGGGCGTTAGGGTGATGGGGCGTTGAGATGAAGCGGCACCTCCCTGCCCCAGGGCGTCTGCGGCTTCGCGGAGCGTGGTGTGCACTCCCCGCGCTGTTGCCGTTCTGGTCGGCGCCGACCCTCGCTCAGGGTGGTGCCTTGAGTTGCCCCATCGCCCCCGCGACGGAGGTCGTGGTTTATGCCGGCAGCGGTGCATCCGCACTGGGTCAGTCATGGATGCGGCACTTCTTCGACTGGTGGGCGGCGCAGCAGCCCGATGGCAGTGCATCCCCCGCCTACATGTTCCTGAGCGCGGCGCAGGTGCAGGCCTGCAATCTCGCCGACCGCGCGGCCTATCCGGCGTTGCGGCTCTACGTGCAACCCGGCGGCGATGCCTACCTCGCGCAACGCGCTCTGGGCGCAGCAGGCAAGGCCCGTATCGCCGCCTTCCTCGCGGGTGGTGGCGCGTATTTCGGTGCCTGTGCGGGTTGGTACTACGCAGCCGGTGAGTACGTGTGGCAGGGCATTTCCTATGCCCATGCGGACCTGCTCGGTGCTTACCCGTCACGCATCGAGGGCAGCATCCGCGAGATCGCGGATTTCGATGTGGGTACCGGCTATGCGATCACCGCGCTCGCGGGAGGACGCCGGGTGCTGTACTGGGGCGGACCCACGGCCGGTTACGCACAGACCGGCACGCTTGAGGGCACGGTGCGTGCGCGGCTGCGTTACCGCAACCTGCCGGCCGCCGTCAGCTACGGCAGGATGCTGCTCACCAGCGTCCACCTCGAGGCCTTCGAAGGTGATGGCATCACCGGCCTCGCCACCACCGAGCGCGAGTCGAACTACCGCCTGCTCGGGCGTTGGCTGAACCAGACTGCGCGCACCGCGTTCCGGGTTCCTCCGGAACCGCCACCGCCCGCTGCCGCGTGCGACGACGGCCAGGACAACGATCAGGACGCGCTCGTCGACATGGCGGACCCGGGTTGCGCGAGCCCCTCGGACCGCGACGAGCGCGATGCGCTGCCCGCACCGCGCGAGGTGCTCTTCGATACCTTCGAGGAAGGGCTCGACTGGAAACCCGCCGGAGCGGGCGCGCCGTGGGCACGCCGCAACGGCAACGGCGAGACCTATGACGGACTCTACTCGGCCGGAGCCGTGGCCACGGGCGGGGCCTCGACGATCACAAGGCGCTTCACGCTGCGCGGTTACAGTTCCGCCACCCTGACCTACGTGCGACGCCTGCAGGGAGTCGATGCTGCCGACGAGTTCAGGGTGAGCTACTTCGACGGCACCTGGCATGTCCTCGAAGCGACGGCGCGCGCAGCCGAGGACGCGGGGTTCAGGCAGATGTCCTTCACGCTCCCCGTCACCGCCACACACATCAATTTCCGCTGCCTCACCGACGCCCCGGGCGAGGGGTGTTTTGTCGACAACGTGCGGATTGTGGGGCGGTGATGGGTGCTGTCGACGCAGATGCCCGTAGCGGGCATACAGCGTATTGCCCTTTATGCTTGCCCAACCCCTAGCTGAGCGCATGACATGACTCGCGCTATCCCGCTCATTTTTCTTTGTCTCCTCGCCCTCCCACTGCCGCTGCGCGCCAACCCGAGTCTCGGCGACACCATTTCCACAATCGAACGCGATCTCTCCACCCGTCCCGAATCCACCGCCGCCGGCCCCGCTGCCACCGAGCGTTACATCGCAGGCCTCGTCTCTGCGAGCCTCGACGTCTTCGAGCAATCGCGCCATCTGGATGCGCCGTACTTCGGGCGCTCCGCGGGGCTCGACGGGCGGCCGGGTCTCTTCAACCCCGACAACATCTACCGCTCCGCACTGCTTTCCGGCGAGGGGCGTTACCGCATCAGCGGCAAGCGCGGATCGCATGCGCTGTTCACGCTGCAGATCCTCGATGCCTATCCGGTTATCGCGCTCGGCAGGAATCTCGCGGTGATCGATCTCGATGCGCTCGGCATCCGCGCGGGCGAAGACTTCAGCATCACGCTCGGCGGAGCGCGCACCGAGGGGCGCTGGTTCGCGCTGCCGCCATCTGCGCGCGCGATCCTCGCCCGTCAGACCTTCACTGACTGGAATACAGAAACACCGTCGACGTTCCGCATCGAGCGGCTCGACACCGCCGCCTCGCCGGTCGATGCAAGCGTGCCGGGAGCGAGCGCCGCGGACTATCTCGCCGCCGCCGCAAGGCTCTGGAACAGCGGGCTGTATGCGCGCGTGCCCGTGAATGCCTTCCCGCCGCCGCGCCCCAGCGACACCGCGGCCGGCGGGCTGGGTGGGCAGCAGTCGGTGATGGCGCGCTTCCGTCTGGAGGCGGGCAAGGTGCTCGTGGTCTCGGTGCGACGCAGCGCGGCGCGATACCAGGGCATACAGCTGGGCGATCCCTGGTTCGTGACGCCGAATGCGGTTGATCACACCGCGAGTTTTTCCACTGCACAGGCGGCAGTTGATGACGATGGTGTGCTGCGTTTCGTGATCAGCGATACAGATCCCGGTGTGGCCAACTGGCTGGACCCCGGCGACATGCGCGAGGGTTTCGTGTTCCTGCGCTGGCAAGGTTTGCCTGCGCCACTCGTTGCCGAAGATGCGCCCAGTATCGAGGCTGTGCCGCTTTCGGAACTGCGCGCGCATCTTCCCGCCGGCACGCGTTGGTTGAATGCGGCGGAGCGTGCGGCGCAGCGGGCGCTGAGGCGGAGAGTGCCGCTGCGTTCTTGAGGGTGTGGGTGGCCGTCACTGTGAGCTGCTTCTAGGCCACTGCCGGGCTCTTGCCGTCTTGCCATAGGGCAATAAGGCCCCTGCATTCGCTATTCGCGAATAGCGAATGAGCGCTCGCAACACTGCGCTCGGCGAATTGCTGGCCATCTTTGATGCTGTGCGTGGCGGCAGCGCGCGGGAGCGTACGCGCGCTGTGCCGCTGCGCAATTCGCTGAGGCTCTGGGTCGGCAACTGGTGTTCGTGGGTGGAGCTGTCGCAGGCCTTCTGATTACCGATCCCGCCATGCCACCCATCCGCTCCACCCAGGATGTCGATGTCGTTTGCAGCGTGGTGACGCTGGCCGACTATTACCGTATCGGTGAACAGCTTCGCGAACGGGGCTTCATGGAGGATGCACGGCCGGGCGCCCCTAACTGCCGGTGCTACCTTGCCGAGCAGTTGACGACCTTGATGGCGCAGGGCGCATTCGTGGAGGCCATCTCCGGCCATCTGCCTGGTGATGCAGCAAGCCAGCGGCGGTTACCGGGAGTAAGGCAAACACTCCAGCTGATGGCAGCACTGGCCCGACCATGCCAGCCACCCTCACACCGAAGGTACCGCTACGCTGTGCTGCAGCGGATGGCGGCTCCTGCCTGCCCGTGCCTAGAATGCCCTCATGGATACCCTCCGCGATCAATTGAGGAACGTGCTCTCCGGCATACCCGGACTGAGACTCGCGTTCCTGTTTGGTTCGCGCGCGAACGGTCAGCCCCGTCCTGACAGTGACATCGATCTCGGGATCCTCGCGGGTGGGCCGCTCTCGACAGCGCAGCGCATAGATCTTGTCGAACGCGTGGCACAGGCCACGGGCCTGCCCGTCGACATCGTCGATCTGCACGGTGAGCCCGAGCCTATCCTGGGCGAGGTGCTGCGCGGTGTGCGCCTGCTGGGCTCTTCCGATGAGTATGCGCAGCTCCTTTATCGCCACGTCGTCAGCGTTGCGGATTTCCTGCCGCTGCGCGAGCGCATCCTGCGTGAGAGGCAGAACGCGTGGATCGGCTAGTGCTGGACGAGAAACTCGAGTCGCTTGCCCGGTGTGTGCGGCGTGTGGAGCAGAAGCGCCCGCCGAATCTCGCGGCACTGCTCTCCGACCCTGACGCGCAGGACATCCTCGTGCTCAATTTGAGTCGTGCGGTGCAGCTGTGTGTCGATATAGGAACCCATGTCATCGGCAGAACCGATACGCCGGCTCCTCAGACGATGGGTGATGTCTTTGGCACGCTGGCGGCGATGGGTTTGATAGACGGCGAGCTCGCCGTGCGGCTGCGTCGCGCGGTGGGCTTCAGGAATGTCGCGGTCCACAACTACAACAAGGTCGACTGGGGCATCGTGTTCGACATCAGTGCGCGCTATCTGGGTGACTTCCGTGACTATGCCCTTGCGATGCGTGGGGCGTTATCCGGCAAGCACTGAGCTTTGTTGCGCAGGTGGTCGCGGGCATGGCCCGCTCCTACGGGGTAGCGGGTCGCGGGCATGGCCCGCTCCCACGAGAAGCGGCTGATGCCTTCACCTCGCATAAACAGGGTCGCTGCGGTCACGCGAGCCGAGCAGCTGCAGTGAAGCGAACATCCCCTCGTTCCAGATCGAGGACGTGGGCTGGTTGATGTTCCAGTCCATCACCACCGTGCGCTTGGCGATACGCCACTCGCCGCCGCGCTTCTCGAGGCGGTCCACATAGCGCCCACCGAACAGGAAATCGCTCTGCACCTTTGAGGCGTCGAAGCCGTAGCGCTCCAGATAGCTCGGCCCGAAGACCTCCATGATTTTTTGCGGATCGCCTTTCACCCGGTGATAGGCGAACAGGTAGGACTCCGTGTGCGCCACGTCGCCGGCGATCTCCATGTGCACGTTCATGATCGCGTGCATGGTCACCTCGAACCATCCCTGTATCTCGCGGATGATGAACTCGGCGAAGGCCTGTGCATTGCCCGCGAACACGCCGTGATCATCGAAGCCGTCTTCCCAGTACACGCTCTTCATGAGCTCGACGTCGCAGCGATCGAGGGCGCGGCAGTAGCTCGTCAGCACGTGGTAGATCTTCTGGCGATCGACGAGCTCCTGCAGTTC
>CAIXOY010000721.1 GCA_903921135.1 uncultured Gammaproteobacteria bacterium | reverse complement strand
CCTGACCGGACGCGGACGTTTCTTCTGCGCGGGCGGGGATCTCAAGGGCTTCGTCGACAACGCCGACCATCTCTATGCCTTCGTGAAGGAGCTCACCACGCACCTCCACTCGGCGATGGTGAATTTCGCGCGGATGCCTGCGTCGCTGCGGCAGGCGATGGACACTTCGAGCAGTTCCTTTGCCATCTGCATGCTGAGCCCGTTGGCGGCGTCAGGGCGGTCGAGGGTGATGCGCGCAACGGCGCCGTCACGGAGGAATTCGAGGGTGCTGAAACTGCTCATCAGGGTCTCCGGGGTCGGTGTGGGGATCGGCGCGGCTGGCCCGCGCATCGGTGGCTCCGTATCATACGCAGCTTGAGTCCCCGGTCGCCAAATCGATGAAATACCAGCGTGTCCTTACCGGCATCACTCCCAGCGGCACGCCGCATCTGGGCAATTACGTGGGGATGTTCCGCCCCGCCATCGAGGCGAGCCGCCGCGAGGGGGTGCAGTCGTTTTTCTTCCTCGCCGATTTCCATGCACTGATCAAATGCCAGGACCCGGACGTGGTGCACCGCGCCACGCGCGAGATCGCCGCCACCTGGCTCGCCTGCGGCCTCGACCCGGACCGTGTGGTGTTCTACCGCCAGTCCGACATTCCCGAGATCCCCGAGCTCACCTGGATCCTCACCTGCAACACGGCGAAGGGCCTGATGAACCGCGCCCACGCCTACAAGGCCTCGGTGCAAGCCAACCAGGAGGCAGGCGAAGACCCGGATCACGCCATCACCATGGGGCTCTACAGCTACCCGGTGCTGATGGCCGCAGACATCCTGCTCTTCGGTACCGACCTGGTGCCCGTGGGGCGAGACCAGATCCAGCATGTCGAGATGGCGCGCGACATCGCGCAGCGCTTCAACCACCACTACGGCGAGCACTTCGTGCTGCCCAGCGCCTCGGTGGAAGAGAACGCTGCCGTGCTCACCGGCCTCGACGGACGCAAGATGAGCAAGAGCTACGGCAATACGATCCCGCTCTTCCTGCCCGAGAAACAGCTCCAGAAACACATCAACCGCATCAAGACCAATCTGCAGGAGCCGGGCGAGCCCAAGGATCCCGACACCTCTTCCGTGTTCCAGATCTGGCAGGCCTTTGCCACGCCCGAGCAGACGGCCGCGATGCGTCAGGCCTTCGCCGACGGCATCGGCTGGGGCGAGGCCAAGAAGCGCCTGTTCGAACTGCTGAACGACCATCTGCGCGCGCCGCGTGAGCGTTATGAATCCCTGCTGGCCGATCCGGGGCGCATCGAACAACTGCTGCGTGAAGGTGCGGTACGGGCCCGGCAATTCAGCGTGCCGCTGATGAAGTCGGTGCGTGCTGCGGTGGGGCTGCGGCCGCTCGACACCTGATGTCCTATACTCGGGTCGCCCCCGTTTGCGGGGGCTATTGCGCCCGGGAGCACAGGACGCCATGAACAACACGATGTTGATTCTCGCGGGGGCGGGCATTGCGCTCCTGCTTCTTTTGCTGCTGATGCGTCGCGGCAAGAAGCGCCCCGATGCCCCCGCTGCCCGCCCTCTGGCGGCCTCCCGTGCGCGGGCCACGGCGCCATCCCCCGTTCCCCGCACCGCCGCTGGCGAAGGTTATGTCGACAGGTTCCGCGGCGGCATGCTGTTTCCGCAGCCCGATGCCTGCGAGGCGGTCTGCCAGTTGCGCGGCAAGACGTTCCCGGAGGGCAAGATCCCGCACGTTCCCGTGCCGGGTTGCGACCGTGCCCGCTGCGACTGTCAGGTCCACACCGTGGTCGGTCGCAGGCGTGGTCCGCGGCGGGTGCAGTCCGATCGCCGGGAGGACATACGCCTCGACGAGGACAGACGCGCCGGTGGTGAGCGCCGCGAGGGCTGAATCCGCGCTTCCGGCGT
>CAIXOY010000720.1 GCA_903921135.1 uncultured Gammaproteobacteria bacterium | reverse complement strand
CTTTTCGATAACAGACTGTTTTAAAAAGAATAAAAATAGCGGCACGCGGCTTGCTAAAGCCTCCCGGTAGCGTCAAGTACCCGGAGATCCCGGCATGTTGCATTCCCGCGTTGGTGAATCGTCCATCCACGACAGCACTGATCTGCAGGCGGCTTTCGCCATCTTCAATCAGGTGTCCACCCAGTTCACGGACTCGTATCGGCTGCTGGAGCGGCGCGTGGAGCAACTCTCCACGGAGCTCGAACAGGTAGACCGTGCGCGCCTGCGCGAACTCGAGGAGAAGGAAGAGTTGTCGGGCCGGCTTCGCAGCCTGCTCGACCTGTTGCCTGCCGGTGTGGTGGTGCTCGACCGCAAGGGTCTGGTCGTCGATGCCAATCCCACCGCGCAGGAGATGCTGGGCGGTGGACTATCCGGGGCTCGCTGGGGCGATGTGATCCGGCGCGCTTTTGCTCCGCGCCGGGATGACGGTCACGAGATATCGCTCGCCAACGGCAAGCGCCTGAGCGTGGATACCCGCTCCCTTGAGCGTGGTAATGGCCAGGTCGTTCTGCTGACAGACCAGACTGAAACGCGTGAGCTGCAGGATCGCCTGAGCCGCCACCAGCGTCTGACGGCGATGGGCCGGATGATGGCAGCCCTCGCGCACCAGGTGCGCACACCACTTGCCGCCGCCATGCTTTACGCGTCGAACCTTCGGGATGCGGAATTGCCGCCCGAGCAGGTTCGGAAGTTTTCCTCTCGTATCGCCGAGCGCCTGGCGCACATGGAACGCCAGGTGCGCGACATGCTGGTTTTCGTCCGCGGCGAACCCGAGCCTTCGGAGCAGCTCACGGCTGGCAGCCTCTTCGAGGACATCCAGGAGGCGATGGATGCCCCGCTTACCGCGTCCCGTGCCTCGTGCAGCGCCCGCATCGCGTGCGATCCCGCCTTGCCCCTCGTAGCCAACCGCGACTCTGTGGTCGGCGCCGTGCTCAATCTGGTGAACAACTCCCTGCAGGCCGGGGGCGAGGGCACTCGCATCGATCTGCGCGTGCTCCGGGACGGCGAGCGGCTCGGCATAGTGGTGCAGGACAGCGGCCCCGGCATGAGCGAGACGGTGCTTCGCCAGATCGGACAGGATTTTTTCACGACGCGCGCCCGTGGCACCGGTCTCGGTATCGCGGTGGTGCGATCGGTGGCGGCGGCGCACGGGGGCGAACTCGAGATGCAGTCCACGCCGGGCAAAGGGACCAGCGCATGCCTCTGGCTGCGGTGTCCGGTAGTGAACGACGACGTGGCGATGACGGGAGAATCACATGGCTGATATGCGCATAGACGGGCTTGAAGTCCTGCTGGTAGAGGACGATGCGGAGCTGCGGGAAGCGATCGGCGACACGCTCGAACTGGCCGGTGCGCGCGTCGTGACGGCCTGTGACGGACGCGAGGCCCTGCGTCTGCTGGTAGACAGCAGCCCGGGCGTGATCGTTACCGACGTCAACATGCCTCACGTGGACGGCCACGAATTGCTGCGGCGCGTGCGGGAACTCAAACCCCATGTACCCGTGATCCTGGTCACCGCTTTCGGCACCATCGACCGTTCAGTGCAGGCAATGCGCGAGGGCGCTGCAGACTATCTGGTCAAACCCTTCCGGCCGGCCCAACTGATCGAGGCCGTATCGCGCTTCGCGCCCTCGGGGCGCGGTTTGCGCGATGACGAGCCAGTGGCGGTTTCACCCGTGACGGTGGAGTTGCTCGGTCTTGCCCGGCAAGTTGCGGCAAGTGATTCCACGGTCCTCCTCTGCGGTGAGAGCGGCAGCGGCAAGGAAGTCATGGCGCGCTACATCCATCGCCACTCCCGTCGTCGCAATGGCCCCTTCGTGGCGATCAACTGCGCGGCCATTCCGGAGAACATGCTCGAGGCACTGCTCTTCGGCCACGAGAAGGGCGCCTTCACCGGCGCATACACGAGCATGCCCGGCAAATTCGAGCAGGCCGAGGGCGGCACCTTGCTGCTGGACGAAATCTCGGAGATGGATGCGGGGCTGCAGGCCAAGCTTTTGCGCGTCTTGCAGGAGCGCGAGGTGGAACGCCTGGGCGGACGCAAGCCGCTGCAGGTCGACGTCCGCGTGCTTGCCACTACCAACCGTGACCTGCGCACCGAGGTAGCCGAGGGTCGCTTTCGCGAAGACCTCTACTACCGGCTGAGCGTCTTTCCCTTGCGCTGCCCTTCGCTGCGCGAGCGCCCGGAGGACATCATTCCGCTGGCCGAAAAACTGTCGGCCGCGCATGCCGCCCGCATGCACCATGTGCCCGTGCAGTTCGACGCCTCTGCCTTGCGCGCCATGCTGGGCCACGCCTGGCCCGGCAACGTGCGTGAACTGGACAATGCCGTGCAGCGCGCGCTGATCCTGCAGTCGGGCGCCATCCTTGCTGCCTCCCACCTGCGCCTGGAACCCCAGGGGCCCGGCATCGCGCGGATCACGCTGGCTGCATCGACGCCCGCTCCTGTCGTGCCACCCGTCGAGCAGGTTCCCGCAGAGGCTGATGGCGGACTGAGCGGAGATCTCCGCCTGCACGAATTCCAGATCATCGTGGATACGTTGCGCGATACCCGCGGCAGCAAGAGCGGCGCGGCAGAGAAGTTGGGCATCAGTGCACGTACGCTGCGCTACAAGCTCGCCCGCATGCGCGACTCGGGGCTGGACGTGGACGCCGCGCTGGTCGGTGCCCGCTAGGACTCAACTGGTGTACTCGGGCGCGAAGCCCATGTCCCAGAGGATCACGCTGCCACACATGATGGCGATGAGGATCACGAGGCACACCGCAACCACGGCGCTCGCGAACAGGAATCCACGTTCGCGAGGCACGTGCATGACGACGGGAATGCCGGTGTAGAGGAGCCATAGACTCCAGCCGAGGCCAAGGATGCCGAGCGGCAGCGCAATGGAGAGTGCGGGGAGAACGCCGATCACGCCGCACAGGAAAAGCGGCGTCGACGTGAAGCCCGCCAGGGTGATGCCATGCATGACCGAGGAGCGAGCGCCGTAGTTCTCTGCCATCCAGTGGATGAAGTATCCGATCGCCACCACGGACGTCACCATCGCGAGATAGAACAGCACGATCAGCTTGAGGGCGCTGTCCGCCGTAAGGCGCACGGTTTCACCATCCCCCACCTGCCATCCCACCGCGCTGGTGCCGTGATACCAGGCGAGCGCCGGAATCAGTGCCATCAGTGCCGGGTAGATCAGGTTTGCCCCGTTCCCCGCCGCCGGCTCGAGCTTCTGCCACTCAGTTGCAGGATTGAACAGGAGTCCCGGGATGTGCTGGATCATGGTGTGCTCGCTGTGCTGGCCGCGTGAGGCCCGCGCCCGTCTGCGCGTGACTCGGGGCGACTATAACCGTGGCACCGCGGGCGCGGTTTGACCTGAGTCAATCAGCAGATTCAGACGATGTCCGACCCGTCGGCGACAGCGCGCAGGCTCTCGATATCGATGATCGTGATTTCCTTGTTGTCGACGCCCAGCACACCGAGTTTCTGGAAGCGGCTGAAGACGCGGCTGACGGTCTCGACGGTGAGGCCGAGGTAGTTGCCGATATCGGTGCGTGACATCGGCAGCCTGAAGTTCGCCGCCGAGAGTTTGCGGCGCTTGTTGCGCGCCGAGATGCTGAGGAGCAAGGCCGCCACACGCTGATCGGCGGTGTTCTTGCTGAGGAGCGTGAGGAGTTGCTGGTCTTCGGCGATTTCCTGACTCATCAGCTGGAAGAAATGCTTCTGCAAGCTGGGGATGCGCTGGCTCAGTTCGCCGAGTTTGTCGAAGGGAATCTCGCAGATGGAGCTGGTTTCGAGCGCGCGTGCCGAACTCGCGTGATGGTTCTTGGCGATACCGTCCATGCCGAGGATTTCGCCGGGGAAATAAAAGCCCGTGACCTGCTCCTGACCGTTATCGGTGATGGAGTATCCCTTCACACTGCCCGAGCGCACCGCATAAACGGACTGGAAATCCTCGTCCTGACGATAGATGTGTTCGCCTTTCTGCAGCGGACGGCTGCGCTGGATGATGCGGTCGAGTTGCTCGACCTGCGCGATGTCGAGCGCAAGCGGCAGGCAAATGGTGTTGAGGCGGCAGTTGTTGCAGTTGACCTGGAAGTCGTGGGCGCAGCGCGCGGCCGCTGGCGTCTGGATCAAATTCTGTGCGGGTGCGGCTTCTGAAGACATACGCTACTCCGTGCTCCGGTGCCCCGGTGTCTGGGCGCGAGTATATCGGTGGGGTGTGTCAGCGGCTATAGGGGTTTGAACGCGGTGTCCGGGACGCTCAGATCGTGCGCGAGAAGCGCTGTTTTTGCGGATCCAGCCAAGCATCGAAGATCATGCAGATGTTCCGGACGAGCAATCGGCCGACGGGCGTGACGTTCACGCGTGTGCCGATCCGCTCGACCAGGCCATCAGTTTCCAGCGGCGCGAGCCGTTCGATTTCTGGTCGCAGTACCTCCATCAGGTCGACGTTGTGGCGATGGCCGGTTTCTGCGGTGTCGAAGCCCATTGTGCAGATGAGTTGCATGATCACGTCGCGCCGCAGACGGTCATCTTCACTGAG
>CAIXOY010000719.1 GCA_903921135.1 uncultured Gammaproteobacteria bacterium | reverse complement strand
CGCGAGGAGGCCGCGCTCCGTCGTTACTACTACTCGTCCTTCGATCACGTCATCAACCCGTCCTTCAGCCCGGACGGCAAGACCTTGTTCTTCGTGAGCAATCGCGGCCAGGCCTGGGGCAGTGGTGACATCTGGTCTGCGCCTCTCGCTGCGCCGGAGCAGTGGACCCGCGTGCTCACCGAGGAAACCACCTGGTCGGCCCGTCCCGAACTCTCGCCCGATGGCAAGCGCCTGCTGTATGCGAGTTACGCGGGCCGGCAGTGGCATCAGCTCTGGCTCACCACGCCGCGCGGAGAGACACCGTTGCCACTCAGCTTCGGCGAATTCGACCGGCGCAATGCGCGCTGGTCGCCCGATGGCAAGCAGGTGCTATTCGCGAGCAACGAGAACGGCAATGCCAGCCTGCACCGCGTGCAGCTGGTGGGCGGTGAGATGCACGAGATCCTGCCGCAGAAGCGCATCTGGCGACGGCCCATGCAGGTGTTGGGTTTGCAGTTGCGCGATGCCCGCGGCGAACCGCTGGATGCACGCGTCAGCGTGATGGGTGCCGACGGCCGGTACCACGCGCCACGCAAGGCGTGGATGCGTGCGGACGACAACTTCGACCGCGCAACCCAGAGCCACGAGATCCACTATTTCTCCTGCCCCGGCGAGTGCGCCCTGCTGGTGCCGGAGGGCAAGGTACAGGTGGTGGCGCAGTCGGGTTTCCGGCGTGCTATCGCCGAGCGCAGCATCACGGTCTCGGGATCTGACCACTTCGAGGAGATCCGGCTCGCCGACAACGCACTCCCGCCGGCATTCGGCGACTGGATCAGTCTCGATCAGCACGTGCACACGAACTACGGCGGTCATTACCGCAACACCTGGGAGAGCCTTGCGGCGGATGCCCGCGCCGAGGACCTCGACGTGATCTACAGCCTTGTCGTGAACAAGGAGCAGCGCGTCAACGATATCGCCAGTTTCCAGACGGAACCCGTGGATATCGGCGCTACCCGTATCGTGCCGGCCCAGGAGTTCCACACCAGTTACTGGGGGCACACAGCCCTGCTGCATCTCGGCAAGCACCTGCTGTTGCCGGATTTCTCTGCCTATCGTCATACGGCGCTTGCCTCGCCCTTCCCGCATAACGGTGTGATAGCCGATCTGGCGCACGAACAGGGTGCGCTGATGGGCTATGTGCACCCCTTCGACTGGGTGATCGATCCTGCGAAGGATGCGTCGCTCACGCACGCGCTGCCTGCCGACGTGGCGCATGGCAAGGTCGATTACCTCGAAGTGATTTCCTTTGCGGAGCATCTCTCCACCGCGGATGCCTGGCACAGGCTGCTGAATCTCGGCTTCCGCCTGCCCGCCGGTGCTGGTACCGACGCCATGGCGAACTACGCCTCTTTGCGCGGCCCGGTTGGCTTGAACCGCGTGTTCCTGAACCAGTCCGATCGCAGCCCGGAGGCGCTGAAGAAAGGCATCCGGGAAGGACGCGGCTTCGTCAGCAACGCTCCGCTGCTCGGTTTGCGGGTGGAGGGGCGTGCGCCCGGTGATGTGGTGTCCCTGTCTGCACCAGGCGAGGTGTCTTACCGCCTTGCCCTGCGCAGCCCTGTGCCGGTGCAGCGCGTGGAACTCTTTGTGAATGGCAAGGTGGCGGCGACGTTGCGGCCGGATCGCAACGGCAGCGGTGACTGGGAGGGGAGCCTGCGTGTTCCCGCGAGCGGCTGGATCACGGCGCAGGTGATCGGCAAACCCACGCCGCTGCTGCTCGACATGTACCCGTTCGCAACAACCAACCCTGTGTGGGTGGAGGTTGCCGGTGCGCCGCCGCGCTCGCCTGCGGACGCGGCCTACTTCAGCGCGTGGATCGCGCGGGTGATCGCCGACGCCGCGGCGCGCACGGACTGGAACACCGACGACGAGAAGCGCGAGACGCTGGATTACCTGCGTGCCGCGCAGGCGCGTTTCGATGCCATGAAGTGAGAGCCGACCGAGGCCTCGCCCCGCCACGCGGCTTTGCGGCTGCGCAGATCCGGGGCGAGCTTTCCTGCAGGAGAGAACCGTGGATGTGATGAACCGTCTGGGAATCGGAGCCTTGGAGCAGGGAGCCTGCTCCGGCCCGCAGGGCTGGCATGCTGTTCAGGGCGGCGCTCGGCTCGCATCACATAACCCCGCGAATGGCGCGCTGCTCGGCACCGTGTGTTGCGCGGGTGATGCCGATTACGCACGAGTAATGGCATCCGCTCGCGAGGCCGCTCTTGCATGGCGCCTGGTGCCCGCGCCCAAGCGCGGCGAGATCGTGCGCCAGATCGGCGAGGCGCTCCGCGTGAACAAGGACGCGCTAGGTTCGCTGGTCAGCCTGGAAGTCGGGAAGATCAAGGCCGAGGGCGACGGCGAGGTCCAGGAGATGATCGATATGGCCGACTTCGCCGTCGGCCAGAGTCGCATGCTTTACGGCCTCACGCTGCACTCCGAGCGCCCTGATCACGCGATGCGCGAACTCTGGCATCCGCTCGGCGTCGTAGGCGTGATGACAGCCTTCAATTTCCCCGTTGCGGTGTGGAGCTGGAATGCTTTCCTCGCTGCGATCTGCGGCAATGTCACGGTGTGGAAGCCCTCGCCCAAATCGCCGCTCACGGCTGTTGCGGTGCAGAAAATCTGCAACGCGGTGCTCGAGAAGAACAGCGCCCCGGCGGTGTTCCAGTTGCTCGTCGATGGCCCCGGTAATGTGCTCGCGCAGCGCATGGTCGATGACCCTGCGGTGGATCTGCTGAGCTTCACGGGCTCCTCGCGCGTGGGGCGGGACGTCGCCTCGCGTGTGGCAGGGCGCTTCGGCAAGTGCCTGCTCGAACTCTCCGGCAACAACGCGATCATCGTTGATCAGGATGCGGATCTCGGTGTCGCGCTGCCGTCCATCGCTTTCGGTGCGGTGGGCACCGCCGGGCAGCGCTGCACCACCACGCGACGGCTGATCGTGCACCGCTCGCGCGAGTCTGAACTGACGGCGGCACTTGCCGCGGCCTATGCGCAAGTGCAGGTGGGTGACCCACTTGCCCCGGATACGCTGATGGGTCCGCTGATCGACGCGGAGGCTGTGCACGCCTTCGAAGCGACCGTGGCAGCGGCTGTTGCGGAGGGAGCTGAACTCGTCTGCGGCGGCAAGCGGGTCGAAGGCCCCGGGCATTTCGTGCAGCCCACGCTGCTGCGTGCCCGCAATGAAATGGCCTGCGTGCAGCAGGAAACCTT
>CAIXOY010000718.1 GCA_903921135.1 uncultured Gammaproteobacteria bacterium | reverse complement strand
CTGGCCGTAAAGATGAGTCTTAACCACTCCGTCGGCGTCTCGCCACTTTGTCGACATCAAGCGCGCAGTCAATCGGAGCACCACTTCGGCATTCCGAACGCTGTCGAGATGGTCGATGTTCATGTCCGCGAACTCTCCAACGATCCCGGCATTGCGGACGATCACAGGGCCGACAAGCTCTGGGGTGAGCTCCAGGACTGAATCAGGGCTGAACGTGGCCGTAAGGCGTTCTTCCGGCAGGTCCACTCGGTACCCCTCTACACGCGGGAAGGAAATCTCTAGGGCATCACGCTCCGGTCGCATCGCACGCACCAAAACCGTCTCGCGAGGTGGCGTTGGTGTGGCAACGACTGGTTTTGCCGTGAAATCAAACGGGATACCAAAGACGTCAGCGTACTCAGGGTCAAAAAGACCTTCCTGGTTGAGTTCGTACGATTGGCGGCGCAGCGCGCGACCGATCACCTGCTCGCACAGGAGTTGCGTACCAAACGCTCGAATACCTAGAACGTGTGTCACGGTATTCGCGTCCCAACCTTCGGTGAGCATGGAGACCGACACGACGCAGCGAATGCCAGCACCGAGCTGCCCTGGCTTGCCCACCGTGTTCATCACCTCGCGAAGGAGCTCCTGATCGCTAATGTTCGCCGCGGACCCTTGACCGTCACGCTGCTCACGCTCTCGGCGGAACTGCTCAATCTCGTCAGCCGCCAGAGCACGGAACTGGTCGTCGAGAGCGTCACCTGCTTCGAGCTGCAAGCTGTCGATCAGCAGCGTATTTGGTCGCGCGAGTTGCTGGCCTGTTTCGGCATCGTAGTTCTGAAAGAGCGGGAGCTGCCCGGCAACTAGAGCCTCGCTGCCATCGGGCAGTTGGCGTTTGAAGCCAGACACGTATTCGTAGACGAGCTTTGAAATTCCCGTGTTCTGGCAAACGATGATGAAACATGGCGGCACACCGATCTTCTGCGCCTCCCACATCTCGTAGGTTTTCACGTAGTGCCCGTAGAGCACCTCGAGCGCAGTCTGCAGTTTTGCTGGCAGATCAAGTGGGTCGTACCGTCCCTCACCGACCAACTTCGGCTTCTTCGGCAAGTCTTTACCG
Organism: uncultured Gammaproteobacteria bacterium; assembly: GCA_903921135.1. GTDB lineage: Bacteria > Pseudomonadota > Gammaproteobacteria > Pseudomonadales > UBA5518 > UBA5518. The sequence continues at coordinate 471 of CAIXOY010000718.1, read as the reverse complement.
ATGTGCTTCCAAAGTTCACGGTAGATCGGCATCTCGTCTGACGGCACGTTTTCGGCAATAGGCACGCGCGGCAGCTTGACGATGCCGCTCTCAATCGCGTCCATCAACGAGAAGTCGCTCACGGTCCACGGGAAGAGAGTCCCCTCCGCGTAGCCAGAACCTGCAAGGAAGAACGGCGTCGCGGAGAGGTCGAGCACCCGATTAACACCGAGCTTGCGGTTCACGGCCTCAATCCCAGAGATCCACAGGCGTGCAGCCTCGGCGCGCTGCTCTGCCTCTTTGCGGTCATCGCCAGTGAGATCCTCTGCCGATTCGTCGTCCTCGTCTAGTGGCTTTTCCCTGTAGCAGTGATGCGCTTCGTCGTTAAGAACAAGCACGCCCTTCATGCCCATAAGCTCAGGTACAACTCGATGGAGCATCTGACCTTCCGACTCCAGGGTTTGGATGTCCTCTCCTGTGCGGCCTTTTAGG
>CAIXOY010000717.1 GCA_903921135.1 uncultured Gammaproteobacteria bacterium | reverse complement strand
TTACGGTGACCGCATTGGGCGAGGTGGTGCTGGCGCTGTCTGCCGTTGCGACGGGTGCGGTGTTGGGCTTGGGCGCCACGGCAACCGTGACGGTGCCGGTCGCGGTGCCGCCTTTTCCATCGCTTAACGTGTAGCTGAAGGAATTGGTGCCGCTGAAGCCTGCCGCGGGCGTGTAGGTCGCCGACCCCGCTGTGCGGGTGACGGTGCCATTGGTTGGTGCCGTGTTGGCGGTGACGGAGAGGGTGTCGCCGTCGGCATCGGTGTCGTTGGCCAGCAGGTTCACGGTGACCGCATTGGGCGAGGTGGTGCTAGCGCTATCCGCCGTAGCCACTGGAGAACGGTTCGCCGGGCGAGTGACCGTTATAGTCACCGTGCCCGTGGCGACTTCGTTTGCGCTGTCTCTAAGCCTGTACTTGAAAGTATCCGTTCCTATGAATCCGGGGTCTGGCGTATAAATGACTTGGTTGTTTGAGCGGCTCGCGACTCCTTTGGCGGTTCTAGTTGTGACCGCACTAACGCTTAACTGGTCGCCGTCAGGGTCACTATCGTTTGCCATGACCGGTATCGTCACGGTCACGCCTACGGGTGTTGTCGCTGAATCCGGGTTTGCGATGGGAGCCGCCGCAAATGCATAGGCAGCCACCGCGGAGAGTCCAATCCCTCCCAACGAAACCGCAAATCCCTTTATTGCCCTGCGCATCACGACGCTCCTGTGACTCTGCCTGAACCGGTTTATCGGCCCATTAACCCGTTTCCGCAGTCTACTGCCGTCGGGTCACGCGGCAATAGCACGAAAGTCCAGTGCTGGGTGGCAGATCGGGAGTACATTGACCCGCGTCACGCTTGTGTGGCGCGGCTTCCCCTCAGGGAGTGAAGAGGCCCTCAGGCTTTTCGGCCGGCGGAGCTCTCGGCGATCGCGCGGAGGTTCGCACCGAAGGCGCCTCCGTGAAGCCCGGAAAGTGCCGCGAGCGCAGCGTCCCGGAAGTGCACCGCGCGGGTGCGTGCGTAATCCAGGGCACCTGTCTGGTGGATGATCTCCAGTACTTCGGGAAGGCGCGCGACGTTTTTGTCCAGGATTGCTGCCCGCACCGAAGCGGCCTGTTCCGCAGAGCCCGCGACCATGGCCCTGATCAGCGGCAGCGTCGATTTCCCTTCAGCCAGATCATCTCCCAGATTCTTTCCCATCACATCGGGATCGCCTTCGTAATCGAGTACGTCATCGATGATCTGGAAGGCGAGTCCCAGATTGAGCCCGAACTGTCCCATGGCCTCCTGCCGCTCCGGGTCGGCCTCTGCGAGGATCGCGGCTCCCTTGCAGGCCGCGGCAAAGAGCACCGCGGTCTTCTTGCGGATGACCTCAAGATATTGCTCCTCGGTGGTGGCGGGGTCCCCGGCGCGCGCGAGCTGCTCGACCTCGCCCTCCGCGATCTGGTTCGTGGTGTCGGCGATCAGGCGCAGGAGTTCGATGTTCCCGAGCCCGACCAGCAACTGGAAGGCCCTGGAGTAGATGAAGTCACCGACCAGCACGGTGGAGGCGTTTCCGAAGTGGGAATTGGCGGTGGGTCGCCCTCGCCGGAGGGCCGACACGTCCACCACGTCGTCGTGCAACAACGTCGCGGTATGCAGGAACTCGATCACGGTGGCCAGTTCGACGTGTCTCTCGCCGCTATAGCCCAGCGCGCGAGCGCACAGCAGGCAGAGCAGGGGGCGGAGTCGCTTGCCTCCGCCCTCGACGATGTACTGGCCGATGTTCTCTACCAGTCCTACGTCGGAATGCAGTTGTGCGACGACGAGCCGGTTCAGCGACTCGAAATCCGGGCGAATGGCCTCGGAGGCGTAGTTCATGAGCAATGATGGCCCGGGTCTTAAAGGCGAGGGCATGCTAGGAATGGAGCCCGGTGCTGTCAACGCGAGCCGGCCAAGAATTCACGCGCACGGGCCGCTTGCCGCCCCGCGCGGCTTTCTCCTACACTTCGCGCCCCTGAACAAAGCCCACGCCCTCCGGCGGGGCTGCCCGGACTGCACGGCAGGATCCCCTGCCCACAAGCCCTGACAGGCAACGCAGAACCGCAGACGGGCCCGGCACGGAGCAGACGCATGTACGCAGTGATCGAGAGCGGTGGCAAACAGCACCGCGTGAAAGAAGGCGAAACCCTCAAGCTCGAGAAGATCGAAGCAGCCGCGGGTGATACCGTAAGCTTCGACAAGGTCCTGATGGTCGGTGCAGGCGCCGACATCAAGCTGGGCGCCCCCTATCTGGAAGGCGGTTCCGTGAAGGCGGAAATCGTTTCCCACGGCCGCCACGACAAGATCCGCATCGTCAAGTTCCGGCGCCGCAAGCACTACAAGCGCGAAACCGGCCACCGGCAGTGGTTCACCGAAGTACGTATCACGGGCATCAGCGCCGG
>CAIXOY010000716.1 GCA_903921135.1 uncultured Gammaproteobacteria bacterium | reverse complement strand
CTGGCGCGAGCGCATCGGTGCCCTCGCCGCGGCCATCGGGCTAAACCACGACCAAAGCTGCGTCGACACCAGCCGCCTGTTCTACCTGCCACGCAAATCGTCTGAGAACGCTGTGTTCGAGGTTCGGCTACTCCGAGGCGTTCGGTGCCCGATATTCGAACTGGCAGACGCTCCGGCGGTCACAGCGGCCACGCCGCTGCTCGCGTTACCGGTAACAACCGCCACCGCCGCGCCGGTAACGCGCGCAGAGCACACGACCGTAATCACGGAGGTCGGCGAATATATCCTGACGTCCTGGGCGGCTGAGTACTCGCGCCGGTTCCAGGTGGTCGATGCCATCACAGCGCGGACGCCAAGGATCTTGGCCCCGAACCACCGTGGCGGTGCGAAGCATCACATCCTTTGCCCGACGGCTGGTGACCACATTACCGGCGGGCAGGACTGGCACGGCACGTTTGCCGTCAATGCTGGCGACATGCCGCGCGCCGGTCTGCCGCTCATCCAGTCTGGATTCTACGTTCACTGCTCGCACGCTGGCTGCGCTGGGCACGACCGACTGGACTTCGTCCGCGCCATGCTCGCCGACGGCACCCTGGATGTCGCCGATCTGACCGACGAACGGTTCCTGCTCCCGGCAGAGCCCGATATCGATATCTCCGGCATCCTGAACCAGGGGCCAGAGAAGCGCGTAGGAATATCTCCTGCGACTGTCACGCGCCGCGCCGTGTTGCCTACGCTTAAAGTGCGCGCGGCAATGGCGAAAGAGGAGGCTGGCTCGAACATCCCACCGGCCCTGTACACCGCGCTGCCTGGGATCATGAGGTCGATTCACGAGTACATCGTCGCGACGGCAGTCAAACCACAACCAGCACTCGCTCTGGCAAGCATCCTCACGTTCATGGGCGCTGCAATCGGACGCAAGGCCGAGGTTGAAGGCATGGGAACCCGTGCCAACATCTACGCGCTTGTGCTTGGTCACTCAGGGTCAGGCAAGGAACGTCTACTCAGCTCCCTGAAGGAGATAGCCACGGCTGCGGGGTTGTTCGACACCCTGATCGGAGTGGAGGAAGTCGCCAGCGACAGCGGCATCATCAATGCCGTGATCAAGTACCCCAACCAAGTGTGCTTGATAGACGAGATCGGTTTCCTGTTCTCGGCCACGAGCAACATGAAAGCGGGGAACCACATTCAGCAAGTCAATGGGGCTCTGCTGAAGCTGTATTCGTCCAGCCGTGTTCGGTACAAGTCTAAGTCGTACGCCGACACGCAGATGGTCAAGACAGTCGATCAGCCGTGCGTGTCCATCCTTGGTTGCTCAACCCCGCGCAGCTTGTTCGGAGCGCTGTCGAGCAAGGATGTGCACAACGGGCTGCTATCGCGCTTCGTCATGTTCAACGCTGGAGACAACGACCCGCTGGGACGCAAGCCTGAGCAGAGGAAGCCGCCGCAGGATGTGGTTGACTGGGCGATTGCGTGGAACGACAGGCCGCTGAACGAAAACCCCCTGGCGACCCTTGGCTTTGAGCTAATCATAGATCCGCTCAAGGTTCGCATGACTGCGGAAGCTGAAGCGATCACCCAGGCGTTCGAAGTCGAGATGCACGGCAAGAAGATCGACGCGCGCGAAGATGGCACGGACGCGCTGTACGTTCGAGCCCGCGAGAACGCATTGAAGTTTGCGCTAGTCCGCGCTTGCTCTGCCAAGGCCATTGTCGGCGAAGACGGAAAGAACGTCAT
>CAIXOY010000715.1 GCA_903921135.1 uncultured Gammaproteobacteria bacterium | reverse complement strand
CTGCACGCGGCGCCCGGCTGCCAGAACGGTTTCGACAACGGCGGCATCAAGGACGTGTGCGAGTGGCACACGCGCGCGGAGTACGTTGATTTCTCCGTGGAGCTGCTGGGCAGGATTGCAGCCCGTTACCGCGCGGAGCCTGCGTTGCACGCCATCGAAGTGCTGAACGAGCCTCGCTGGGATGTGCCCACGCCCCTCATCACCGACTTCTACCGTCGCGCGTATGCGGCCATACGCGCGCACTGCCCTCCGGAGCGCCTCGCGGTGGTCTTCCACGATGCCTTCCGCTCCCATCTGGAATTCCAGCCCTTCTTTCGCGAGAGCGTGCTCGCCAAAGTGCTCTTCGACGTGCACCGCTACCAGTGCTTCGATCGCGCCGACATCGACATGGACATCCACGGTCACCTGCACAAGGCGGGGGATCTCTGGAAGGACGAGGCGCTGCAGGTGCAGCAGGATCTTGGCGTGCCGGCGATTGCGGGCGAGTGGAGCCTCGGGCTCGATCTCAAGGTCGTCTCGCTCTGGGCGCCCGGCCCCTACAACCACGCGCTCGAGCACATGGATGCCTTCCAGCAGGATCTCGCGAGCCGTGCGTACGCTGCGGCGCAACTGCTTGCCTTCGAGCGCTACGCGGGGTGGTTTTTCTGGAGCTACCGCACCGAGACCACCCCGGCGTGGTGTTTCCGCGACTGCGTGGAACGGGGCTGGATGCCGTCGCGCTTTCAGTGAGCCGCGGTGCGCGGGCGGCCGCGCCGCTCGAAGAGGAATTTCTCGCCGGGCAGGCGGTTCAGCACGATCTTCCGGTGGTGAAGCGCATCAAGCCCTGCATGGAAACTGATGGTCATCACGCCGCTGTTGGGCAGTTCGCGGTGGAGCATTTCCAGTATCAGTTGTTCGCTGCGCGGATCGAAGGCGTCGGTGGCTTCTTCCATGAAGATCCACGCCGGCTGCTGCAGCAGCACCCGCGCGAAACCGAGGCGCTGCTGCGCGCGCAGCGGCAGCACGGCTTCCCAGTTGTCGGGTTCGTCCAGCCGCGGTGACAGCCAGGCGATGCCAGCGCACTCCAGCGCGTGCTCGATCAGCGCCGTGGGCCAGGCGGTTTCGGGGCGCGGGTAGCAGAGCGCCGCGCGCAGTCTCCCTTCGGGCAGGAAAGGGCGCTGCGGCATGAACAGCGCCGCGCCGTCATCGGGCACTACCACGCGCCCGCTGCCCCAGGGCCAAAGCCCTCCGATCACCTTGAAGAGGCTGCTGGTGACCGCGGGATCGCCTGTCACCAGCACCCGCTCGCCGCGGTTCACGCGGCAGTCGAAGCCTTCGACCAGCACCCGGCCGTTGGGTTCGGCGATACAGAGATCCTCGATCTGCAGCCGCGCCGAGGGGCCGTTCTGCAGCAGGATGCGGTGGCCGTCGTGCTGGCGTGCGTCGCGGTCGAGTCTTCGCATGTCTTCCCAGAGCGAGATCACGCGGTCTGCGGACGCGCGGGTGCGCGCGATGTCGCCCAGGTTGTCGATGGGCCAGGAGAGCGCCGTGGTGAGCTTCTGGAAGGCCTGCGCGGCCTGCATCAGCACGCCGAGGCTCATCACGCCCGCGATGTACTGCGGGGCTGCGATCAGGAGCGGAAACACCGGCAGCAGCGCGCTGTAGCCCGTGGAAAAACCCACGATGCCGACGTAGGCCACGGACTGGCGGTGCCATTCGCGCAGGATCCGCGCGAAGCGCTCCCGCGCGCCGGAGCGCTCCATCGCTTCGCCCTGCATCAGGGCGATGGCCTCGGAGTGCTCGCGGGCCCGTGCGAGCCCGAAGCGGAAATCCGCCTCGGCGGTCTGCAGGGCGTTGGTGGAGCGCACCAGCGGCCGGCCGAAACGCCAGCCGAGGACGGTGCCGATGCCGGCATACAGGAAGGCGAGCGGGACGAGGTACCCCGGCACCTCGATCGATGTGCCCGGTACCACGATGCTGCCCGAGATCGTCCAGAGAATCTCGACGAAGAGGCCGAACATCAGGAGCGAATAGATCAGCGTGTGCGCGAGAGCGATGGCCGTCTCGGTGGCGATGCGGATGTCGTCGGCGATGCGCCCGTCGGGATTGTCGTGCTCGCCGGCGCGAAAGAGCAGGCGGTGGTGGCGGCCGTCTTCCATCCAGCGGCCGATCAGCTCCTGCGTGAGCCAGTCGCGCCAGTCGAGTTGCAGCCAGCGTTTGACCATGAGGTGCGCGCCGGTCACGCCCACCGTGAGCGCGAAGATCAGCGCGAACATCGCGACCTGCAGCAGCACCTCGGAGATGGCGCGCTGCTCGAGCGCATCGAAGAGCGCGCGGTTCCAGTAGTTGGTCCAGACCGCGAGGCCGACCTGCGCCACGGTGAGTGTGAGCAGCAGGGCGAGCGCGGAGCGCACTTTCCAGCGGTGTTGCGCGTTCCAGTAGGGGCCGGCGAGCCGGATCACGCGGCGCAGGAAGTACGCGCGCGCCTTCGCGGCCGATGGGTGCTGCTCCTGCTCGGGTGTCTGCATGATCGTGCCGGGGGGTGACGGCCGCAGTGTAGGCAGGCGGCACCGGGCGGGCAAACGCAGGGCCCTTTCGCCGGCGCAGCGCAGCCTCCATCATGCCGTCTCCTCCGGCCACCCCTGCAAAGTGCTCTTCATGTCGTCCGGCCGCGCACCGTTGCATGCACATCGCCGCCCGCCGGGCACGCAGGGCGCGGGCTGATGTGGGCCCCCGCGACAGCGCGACATGGCGAACTCGGGCGTTACTGGGCGTTCTTCTGGCCGCTCGCGCTCGGTGCCGTGTTCCTGCTGGCGGGGCAGCAGGCCTACAACGGCGTGCTGGCGCGTGCCGGTAGCGCCGGGCGCGAACTCGCGATCTACGCCTGCGCCGCGGGTGTGTTTTTTTTCTTCG
>CAIXOY010000714.1 GCA_903921135.1 uncultured Gammaproteobacteria bacterium | reverse complement strand
GCGACTGTGCCTGCTCCAGTGCGGCTGTCGCGCGCACGGCGCGCTCCCACGCATGAGGCATCCCCGCGTGACTAATGCCAGCCCGCCGCCCCGCACGCCGTGGCCGACTATGCTTGCCGCCGTGTCAGGGCGTCCCGGAGCGCCGTTCCCGTGATTGAACCCGGCGGTCCGCAGTCCGCCCGTCCGTCCAGCAACACCAGCGCCAACGCAACCCGCAACCCGGGCCTGCGCGCCCGTGTCGCGCCTCCGCCCCGCCGCCCCTCTGTCTGGCGCGACATCATCCTGCCCGTGTTCCGCATCTCCGGTGGCGTGATCCTGCTGGGCTCCCTGGTGGGCGGCGTGTGGATCGCCCGTCAGGAAATGCGCAACGCCACTCTGCAGGCCTACTGGGCCGCGGATTTTGCAGCAGACATCAGCTATGCCGTCGAGCCCGGCCCCGCCGCCGCGCCGCTGCCCCCCGACCGCGGTCCCTGGGACGTACGGCTCGGCTATGCGGGCCTGCCCGAGTTCGGCGAGCGCTTGCAAAAGAACGGCTACGCCATCACCCGTCAGGCCGTTCCGTCCCGGCGCATGACCGAACTGAACGAGCGCGGTATCTACAACGCGTTTGTCGAGAAGAACCAGACCGGGCTCCGCCTGCTCGATGCCAATGGCGAGCAATTGCAGAACGCGCGCTACCCGAGGAACGTCTACGACACCTTCGAGTCGGTGCCTGACCTGGTCGCCCGCGCGCTTCTCTACGTGGAAGATCGCGAACTGCTCGATCCCTCGCGCCCCACCATGAACCCGGTGGTCGACTGGGAACGCCTCGGCATGGCGGTCGCGCAGCAGGGCCTCAAAACGGTCGGCCTGCCGCACAAGACCTTCGGCGCGAGCACGCTCGCCACACAGCTCGAGAAATTCCGCCACTCGCCGGGCGGCATCACGCAGGACTCCCACGACAAGCTGGTGCAGATGATCTCCGCCACGCTGCGTGTGTACCGCGATGGCGCCGAGAATCTCCCGGCACGCAAACGTCTTCTGCTCGATTACCTGAACTCGCTGCCGCTTGCCGCGCAGCCGGGTTATGGCGAGGTGGCCAGTCTGGGCGATGGACTGGAGGCCTGGTTCGGTTCCGATTTCGACACCGTGAACCGCGTGCTTGCCACGCCGGACGCGCCGCTTGCCGAGCGTGCGCGCTACTTCAAGCAGGTGCTGGCGCTGGTGCTTGCGGTGCGGCGGCCCTCGTATTACCTGGGCAAGGACGCGGGGCCACTCGCGGAACTCACCGACAGCCATCTCCGCCGCATGGCCGCCGACAAGGTGATTCCCGTCTCGCTCTCGGAGGCTGCGCAAGCCGTGCCGCTCGAAGTGCGTCCGCGCGCCAGCGCATCGCCGCTGGTGGACTACACCAAACAGAAAGGCGTGAACCTCGCGCGGACACAGCTCCTCGGGCTGCTCGGCGTGCACAGCCTCTACGAACTCGACCGGCTTGATCTCGACGTGAACGCCACGCTCGATGCCGGGGTGCAGAAAGAGGTGACGGCGTTCCTGCGCTCGCTGGCCAAGCCCGAGCGCATCGCGGAACTGCGACTCGACGGCGAGAAACTCATGCGCGCCGCCGATCCTTCCAAAGTCATCTACAGCCTCACGCTCTACGAGCGCGGCAACGGCATGAACCGGCTGCGGATCAATGCCGACAACCTCGACCAGCCACTCGACATCAACTCGGGCGCCAAGCTCGATCTGGGCTCCACCGCCAAGCTGCGCACGCTGTTGAGCTGGCTGGAGCTGATTGCCGCGGCGCATGCGCGATTCTCTGATGCTTCGGGTGCCGCCGAGGGCATGCTCGCGCTGCACCCGCGTGACCGCCTGAGTGCCTGGGTGCTCGATTACCTTGCCGTGAACCCCGGCGCGAGCCTGCGCCAGACCTTGCAGGCGGCGATGCAGCGGCAGTACTCCGCAAGCCCCGGGCAGTCCTTCTACACCGGCGGCGGCGTGCTGAATTTCTCGAACTTCGACAAGGACGACAACGGCCGCACCCTCACCGTGGCCGAGGCCACGCGCCGCTCGGTCAACCTTGTCTTCATCCGCATGATGCGAGAGATCATCGACCACTACCTGTACCGGGATCCGTCCAGCACCGCGCGGCTGCTGGAAGACAGCTCCGCCTCGGTGCGCGAGGAATATCTCAAGCGCTTCGCGGATCGCGAGGGTAGCGTCTTTGTGCGCCGCTTCTACCAGAAGTACCGCGGTAAACCGCTCGAGGACGCGCTCACCACGCTGCTCGATGGCGTTCAGCTCACGCCGCGTGCCGTGACGGTGGCGCTGCGCTCGGTGTGGCCCGCGATGACGCCGGAGGAGTTCCGTCCGTGGCTCGCGCTCTATGTGCCGGACGAGCCGCTCGATGGCGCCTCCGTGAAGGCCCTGTTCAACCGCTATCCGCCGCAGAAATTCAGCCTGAACGATCGGGGCTTCCTCGCGCGCGTGCACCCGCTGGAGCTCTGGACCATCGAGTACCTGCAGTCCCATCCGCAGGCCACGATGGACCAGACGCTCGCGGCGGGTGCAGAGGCGCGCCAGGAGGTCTACAGCTGGCTGATGAAAACGAGCCGTCGGCAGGCGCAGGACCGTCGCATCCTCGACCTCCTGGAGATCGAAGCCTTCCAGGAGCTTCACGCGCAATGGCAGCGTCTGGGCTACCCCTTCGCCTCGCTCACGCCCTCGCTCGCGACCTCCATCGGCAGTTCCGGTGATCGCCCCGCCGCGTTGGCGGAGATGATGGGCACGCTGGTGAACGGCGGTGTGCGTTATCCATCGCGCTTGCTGGACACGCTGGATTTTGCGGTGGGTACGCCTTACGAGGTGCGCTGGTCCATGCAGCCCGCGGCTGGCGAGCAGGTGCTGGACCCTGATGTGGTGGCAGTGGCGCGCAACGCACTGCTCGACGTGGTGCAGAACGGCACCGCGCGCGCGGTGCAGGCATCGCTGACACGGCCTGATGGCACGCGGCATGTGGTGGGTGGAAAGACGGGCACGGGCGATCACCGCTTCGAGGTGTATTCCCGCCCCGGCGTGCTGATCGAATCGCGCGTGGTGAACCGCGTCGCGACCTTCGTGTTCATGATCGACGATCGCTTCTTCGGCACGTTGACGGCCTATGTGCCTGGCGAGCAGGCGGCGCAGTACGAGTTCACGAGCGGTTTGCCGGTGCGTCTGTTGGGCTACCTCATGCCCACGCTTGCGCCGATGCTGGATGCGCCGGTGCCGGAGGCATCCGATGCAGCTACGGCTTCGCCTGACGCAGCCGCTGCAGCATTTGCTTCCGGGGCGGCAACAGCGAACTGAAGCGGTTCACTCTCCCGTCAGCAGGAGCAGGCGCGCCGCTTCGCTGCCATCGAGCGGACGGTTGCTGCGGCGGCTGACGCGCCATCCGTCATCTGCCTTCAGCAGCTCCCAGCGGTTTGCCGAGACACGCCAGGCTTCGAAGCCCGAGGCCGTGTGCCGGAAGACGCAGCTGTGTCCCACGGCAACGGCTTGCGGGCCATCAATGCTGATGTGAAGCGGGCCGAGGATATGCGCGCAGCCCCCGCGCATCAGTTCGAGGTGTGTACCGGCGGTGAACAGCGCGGCGATGGCGTCATGCCCTGCGTGCTCGCCGTAGCCGCCCACCTCGTAGACGCCGTCTTCGCGCCACATCGCCGCGATGGCAGCGGCGTTGCCGGTGTCGGCGAGCGGGCCGTAGCGGGCGATGAGATTCCGGATGGCCTCGCGGTCTTCCAGTTCCGCGAGGCGTGACTCCAGTGCCAGCAGTCTGTCTTCCCAACCCGCTGACATATCACTCCCGGCCTAGCGCGCTGGCATAGAGCGCCAGCAACTTCGCCCATGCATGCTCCGCGTCCGGTTGGTGGTAGACGGCTTGCTCGCCGCGCGGCGGCATGTCCGGCACGCACCAGCCGTGCAAGGCGCTCGCGTACACCTCCACTTCCGCCGTAAGACCCGCGGCGGCGAAGGTCTCGCGCAGCGCCCCGGCGGCATGCGGTTCTGCGGCATGGTCATCGGCGGCGACGCCCACGTAGTAGTGCGCCTGCGTGCCCGGCAGCAAAAGGTGCGGGCTGTCAGGTTTGTCGGTGATGAGCCCGCCCCCGTGGAAGGAGGCGACGGCGCCGATGCGATCCGCTGCGACTGAGGCCGTGATGACGCTGAGCCGCCCGCCCATGCAGTAGCCCTGCACGCCCATCTTGCGGCGCGTGTCGGTTTCGGGTTGTGCGTCGAGGAAAGCGACGTAGGCGGCGGCATCACTCTCTGCCACGCCCGGCGCATAGAGCGTTCCGACCATGCCCATCACCTTTTCACGCATCTCGGGGTTCGAGAAGCTGAACGTCGCCGGGTCGAAGAAGGGCGCGGTGCCGAGGCGGTAATAGGAATTGGGCACCAGCACGGTGTAGCCCGCCTCTGCCAGACGCCGCGCCATCGCGCGCTTGGCGGGGCGCAGGCCCAGCGCGTCGGTCCACAGGAGTACGCCCGGGCAGGGGCCGTTGCCCGCACTGAACAGCGCGGCGTCGCAGTGGCCGCCGGGCATGGGAATCAGGACATCGCGTTCGATCACGAGTGGAGCTTCCTTGGTCTTGAAGGTGATGGAGCATAGCGCCCCCGGCATTGCTTTTGTGGTAGGGGGCCGTGCCCCCGACTGCCGCAGTTTGTGGGAGGGGGCCATGCCCCCGACAGTCGCGCGCATGGCGCGCTCCCACAGGCCGGGAGGTGCCGCAGTTTGTGGGAGGGAGCCATGCCCCCGACAGTCGCGCGCATGGCGCGCTCCCACAGGCCGGGAGGTGCCGCAGTTTGTGGGAGGGGGCCATGCCCCCGACAGTCGCGCGCATGGCGCGCTCCCACAGGCCGGGAGGTGCCGCAGTTTGTGGGAGGGAGCCAT
>CAIXOY010000713.1 GCA_903921135.1 uncultured Gammaproteobacteria bacterium | reverse complement strand
TCCTGCAGATCCTTTGCCCCGGTCTCGCGCGCACCGGCGCGGATGAGGGCCTGAAAGAGGTCGATCTCGTAGTTCGAGTGCACCCCCTGCAGCACGGCCGCGATGCGCTCGAGGCCCATGCCCGTATCCACCGAGGGTTTGGGCAGGGGCGTCAGCGTGCCGTCGGCCGAGCGCTCGTACTGCATGAACACGAGGTTCCAGATCTCGATGTACCGGTCGCCGTCTTCGTCGGGGCTGCCGGGCGGACCGCCGAACACATCAGGGCCGTGGTCGAAAAAAATCTCGGTGCAGGGGCCGCAGGGGCCGGTGTCGCCCATCGCCCAGAAGTTGCTCTTCTCGCCAAGCCGCGTGACGCGGTCTGCGGGCACGCCGATTTCCTCGATCCAGATCTTCTCGGCTTCGTCGTCGTCCTTGAACACCGTGATCCAGAGTTTCTCGCGCGGGAGCGCCAGAACGCCGGTGAGGAACTCCCACGCGTAGTGGATGGCATCGCGCTTGAAGTAATCCCCGAAGCTGAAATTGCCCAGCATCTCGAAGAAGGTGTGGTGGCGGGCCGTGTAGCCCACGTTGTCGAGGTCGTTGTGCTTGCCGCCGGCGCGCACACAGCGCTGGGAACTGGCGGCGCGGGAATAGGCGCGCTTCTCGCGGCCGAGGAACAGATCCTTGAACTGCACCATGCCGGCGTTGGTGAAGAGCAGCGTGGGATCGTTGCCGGGCACCAGCGAACTGCTGGGGACGCGGGCGTGGCCCTTGCTTTCGAAATAGGCCAGAAAGGCCTCGCGGATCTCGGCGCCGTTCATGCGGAACATTCCGTCAGGGCGCAGGCAAAACGCTGCGCGGGTTGGACAAGGTGTGGCCCGAGTATACGGGGCGGTCTGCCGCAGGCGCTGCCGGGCAGAGCGTGAAAATCCGGCGGCCTGCGCTCACTTGCGCTCGCGCTCTTCCAGCGTGAGTTGCCGGGCCTCGGATTCGAGCATGATCGGGATGCCATCGCGCACCGGATAGGCGAGCCCGCTCGCACGGCACACGAGCTCTTCCTTCTCGCGGTCGTATTCCAGCGGGCCCTTGGTGACGGGGCAGACCAGGATTTCCAGCAGTTTCTCGTCGAGCATCACTTGGCGCCTCCGGTGGCGTGGTCAGGTGCCTGCGCGGGCGGCATGGGCCCGGCGAGCAGTTGGGGATCGACGCGGGCATCTTTCCAGGCCATGCGCCAGTCGAGGTGCGGGCCGGTGGCGCGCCCCGTGGCGCCCACCTGTGCAATCACATCACCCGCTTCGACACGCTGCCCCACTTTCACCAGCACCTTGCTCAGGTGCAGGAAGCTCGAGGACAGGCGATGGCCGTGGTCGATGATCACGGTGCCGCCCGAGTAGAAGAGATCGGGCTCTGCGAGCGTGACGAGGCCCGGCGCCGGAGCGCGCACGGTGGCGCCCACGGGAGCCGCCACGTCGACGCCATAGTGCGGCCGGGAGGGCACGCCGTTGTAGTAACGCTGGCTGCCGTAAACCCCGCTGATGCGGCCAGTGATGGGCCAGCGGAAACCGGCGGCGAAATCGGCGCGGGCATCATCGGTGGCGCGGGCGCGGTCGATCAGCGCCTGCTCGCGGGCAATGCGCTCGAGGTCGGCCTTGGTGGGCTCCATGATGCGCTGCGCGATGCCGGTGACTTTCTGTATGTCGTAGGTCCGGGGCTTGATCGCCAGCGCGCGCTTATCCGGGCCTGCCACCAGGGTGTGCGTGGCGGGAGAGTCACGATCGAAGCCGATCACGAAGACGCCCTCGCCCGAGACGCGCACCCTGCGGCCATCGAGAGTGACCGGTGTGCCGGGCGCCACGCGGCCCACAACGACGCCGCCCTGCACCAGGGGGCCCTGCAATTCGAGCGCGCGCAGCGCGGCGGCCGGGAGCAGCGCGAGCAGGCAGACAAGGGCTGTAAGGAGACGAGTGATCATCCGGCGAGTCTACCGTAGGAGGTGAGGCTCAGTCGCGGGCATGGCTCCAACAGGACCGGCACTCGGGCACGGGTGTTCACGGTGGTGGGAGCGCGCCATGCGCGCGACAGCGGTGCGGATCTAGGGCACCGTCGCGGGCATGGCCCGCTCCCACAGGGACCGGAACTCCGTCTCGGCTTTTCAGGCCCTGTGGGTGCGCGCCATGCGCGCGACAGCAGCGCAGGGCGAAGGCACGGCCGCGTGGT
>CAIXOY010000712.1 GCA_903921135.1 uncultured Gammaproteobacteria bacterium | reverse complement strand
CAGACGCTGGCGCATACCGCGCGCATCCATTTGACCGAGATCGATATCGAGCCCGAGGGGGATACCTTTCTGCCAGAGCTCGATCCTGCCGAGTGGCGGGAGACGGCGCGGGAAGAGGGGCCGGCGGACAGTCCTTCGGGGTTGCGGTTCAGGTTCATTACCCTCGACAGGGTGTGATGGTTGCGGGCATGGCCCGCTCCTACGGGGGATGGGTCGCGGGCATGGCCCGCATATCTAAAGCGGCCTTGCACTGGCTATCCGGGGGTACGTGCCGGGGCTTCCAGTGGTACCTTAATCTGGTACTATCCCCGCATGAAGCGGAAGCACCAAAAGACCCTTGAGGCCATCTTTGCCCGCCCGGTGAGCGCCAATATCCACTGGCGCGACATCGAGGCCCTGCTTGTTGAGCTTGGGGCCGAGGTCAGCGAGCGGGAAGGTAGCCGAGTCGCGGTGGTTCTCTTCAGGGAGGTTCGGGTATTCCACCGGCCTCATCCCAGCCCGAGCACTGATAAGGGTGCCGTGGCCAGTATCCGTAAATGGTTAGAGCAGCATGGGGTAGAGCCATGAACACCATGACCCTTGAGGGCTATCAGGCAAAGATCGAGTATGACCGTGAGTTGGATCTGTTCCGGGGTGAAATCCTCGGCTTGGCCGGCGGCGCAGATTTCTATGGGCGCAATCCCAAAGAGCTCCGTACGGAGTTCAAGAAGTCCCTTCACGTCTTCCTGGAAGTTTGCCGGGAGAAGGGCATTGAGCCGCGCCGTCATTACTCCGGCAAGTTCAATCTTCGAATCCCGCCCGAGCTGCATGAGCAGCTCGCCATCGTTGCGCAAGCTGAGGGCAAGAGCATCAACACGCTGGCTCAAGAGGCCATTCAGCGCATTGTGGCGTGATGCCGGCTAACAATTCGCTCCGGGCCGACCATCCCTGACGGGCGGCGGCCTGAGCTCAAACGTGGGGTTCAGTTCATTACGCTGGACAGCGTGTGAAGCTCGCGGGCGTGGCCCGCCCCTGCGGTGGGGGCTAAGCTGCGTTGACGCACCTGCGGCCCTTCTATGTAATGCCTGCAAGATCCCCTGCTGGAACGGCATTGCGCCGGCCGCGCTGTCTACCATGCGATTCCTGATGGCCGCTCCCCTGCATTTCGCGCTCCTCGTGTGCATCCTCGCCGGTGCGGCGATCGCGCGTGCCGAACCGGTCGGCGAGATCCTCTCCACCGGTGCGCAATCCGCGGAGGCGGGCAAGGCCGCGCAGGCCGAGGTCGACCGGCTTGCCTCGGAGACCCGCGCGCTCCTCGACGAGTACACCGCCATCACCCGCCAGATCGAGGGCCTGGGCATCCACAACGCGCGGCTCGAGCGCCAGTACGCCGATCAGCAGCGCCGACTCGCCGATATCGATGCCGCAGCTACCGGCGCGCTTGCCCTGCAGCGCGAGATCGCGCCGCTGCTCGTGCGCATGGTCGATTCGCTCGAGCAGTTCATCGCGCTCGACCTGCCCTTCCGTCTGCCCGAGCGCAACGCGCGCGTGGCCGTGCTGCGCCGTGCGCTGGAGAGCGCCGATACCCCGCTCGACATCGCCTTCCGTGACGTGATGCTTGCCTACCGCGCCGAGCTGGAATACGCCCGAAATGTGGGCGCATATCCCGACACCATCACCGTGGCTGGCGAGCCGCGCGGTGTGCAGGTGTTGCACATGGGCCGCAGCCTGCTGCTCGCGCGTACGCCGGATGGCAGCGGCAATTTCCGCTGGGATCCGTCGGTACACGCGTGGACGCCGCTCGACGCTGGCTATGACGATGCGATCGCGCGCGGCGTGGCGATGGCCT
>CAIXOY010000711.1 GCA_903921135.1 uncultured Gammaproteobacteria bacterium | reverse complement strand
TGCGCGGGCGGCACCTCCGGAATCGCGGGCGGACATTTCTATCTCGGCGGAGGCACGCCGGTGCAGGAGGCCTGCGGCTTCGACGACACGCCCGAAGAGATGTACCGGTATCTGGAAGCGCTGACCCCGGATCCTGATCCCGGGAAACTCCGCGCTTATTGCGATGGCAGCGTGGCGCACTTCCACTGGCTCGAGGCGCAAGGCGTGCCCTTCGATCGCAGCTACTACCCCGGCAAGGCGGCGATGCAGCCCGGGCGCGACTGCCTGATCTGGAGCGGCAACGAGAAAGTCTGGCCGTTCCGCGACATCGCGAAACCGGCGCCACGCGGCCACAAGGCGGCCTTCGACGGCCCCGACGGTGGCGGTGCACTCGCCATGCAGCATCTCTCGCGCGCGGTGGAAAACGCGGGCGTGAACTGCGTCTTCGATGCGCGCGTTGGCCATCTCGTGGCAGACGCAAACGGCCGAGTGACCGGTCTGCGCTACACGCAAGACGGGCAGACCAGACACGCGCGCGCCCGCCAAGCCGTGGTGCTGGCCGCGGGCGGCTACATCATGAACGAGCAGATGTTCGAGCATGAACTCGCGTGGATGCCGCGCGATCTCATCAAGCACGGCACCGCCGGTGATGACGGCGCGGGTTTGCTGCTCGGCGTATCGGCCGGTGGTGCGCCCGTGGGGCTGCATCAGGCCTTTCTCACCTCACCGGTGTATCCGCCCGAAAGCATGATCAAGGGCATCATGGTGAATGCGCGCGGCGAGCGCTTCGTGGCCGAGGATTCCTACCACGGGCGCAGCGCCGGCATGCTGACGGAGCAGCCGGATGGCATCGCCTATCTGGTGCTGGATTCCGCGACCTTCGGCTATCCGCCCTACGCGTTCTTCGAGCAGGCACTGGTCGACGGTTACGAGACAGTGGAGGCGATGGAAGCAGGGCTTGGTTTGCCGCAGGGCTCGCTGGTGAAAACACTGGCTGACTACAACGCCGCCGCCGCGCGTGGCGAAGATCCGCTGTTCCACAAGTACGGAGACTGGCTGCAAGCGCTCGACCAGCCTCCCTACGCGGCCTTCGACCTGTCGGTGGGGCGTGCGAAATTCGCGGGCTTTTCGCTGGGCGGATTGAGCACAAGCGCGAACGCCGAAGTGCGCCGCAGCGATGGCAGCGTGGTGCCGGGGCTATATGCGGCCGGTGCTTGCGCCTGGAACATCGCGCAGGATACGCGGGGCTATTCGAGCGGTACGTGTCTGGGGGAAGCCACGTTCTTCGGCCGGCGCGCAGGCCGTCACGCCGGCAGCAACCGAAGCGCCTGACGCCCGCGACATTCTCCGTGGGAGCGGGCCATGCCCGCGACTTCCTGCCCCGTGGGAGCGGGCCATGCCCGCGACACCCCCCGTGGGAGCGGGCCATGCCCGCGACAGAGCCTCGTTCAGTGCCGCAGTCGCGCGCATGGCGCGCTCCCAGCACCATGAAAATCCGCCCCGGGATCAACCGAAGCGCACACCCTCGCGCGTGAGCTCGTCAGCCGTATCCAGCACCGCATCGTGCATAACACGGCCGATGAAACGGATTTCGTCCTCCTCCAGCGTCAGCGGCGGCGAGAAGACGTTCAGGTGCTCGAGCGGGCGCACCAGCAGATCCCGCTTCTGGCAGTTGCGCCAGATACGCTTGCCGATCCGCGTCGAACCATCGAAGAGCCGGCGCTCTTCCTTGTCCTGCACGTACTCCACACACATCATGAAGTGGCTGCCGCGCACATCGCCCACCAAGGGCAGTTCGCGCAACGGCGCCAGCACTTCTTCGAGCAGCGGGCCCATGCGCACCACCCGGTCGCAGAGTTTTTCACGCTCGATGATCTCGATGTTCTTCAGCGCCGCACGGCAGGCCACCGGGTGCCCGCTGTAAGTGAAACCGTTGTTGAAGTAGGCACCCGGCGCACTGAGCACCTCGTGGATGCGATCAGAGAGGATCGTGGCCGCCAGCGGCACATAGCCCGAAGTAAGCCCTTTCGCGCAGGTGATGATGTCAGGCGTGATGCCGAAGCGGGCCTCCGAGGCGATCATGTGCCCCAGACGCCCGAAAGCCGTCACCACCTCGTCGCTGACGTAGAGAATCCCGTAGGAGTGGCACAACTCAAGGCTGCGCCTGTGGTAGCCCGCCGGTGGCACGATCACGCCACCGGAGCCCTGAATCGGTTCGCCGATGAAACAGGCCACGCGATCCGGGCCGATGCGCTCGATCGTGCTGCGCATTTCCTCGATCAGCACATCGCAGAACTCCGCCTCGCTCATGCCGCGGCCATTGCGGTAGCTGTAAGGCGCCTGCAGGTGGTGGATGAAACCGTCCTCGCGCAGCCAGCCGTCGCTGTAGCCCGGGTCGCTCAGGCTCGCGGTGATGTAGGTGCTGCCGTGATAAGCGTGGTGACGCGTGAGGATGTGCTGGCGCTGCGGTTGCCCCAGCCGGTGCCAGTAGTGGTGCACGATGCGGATGGCTGAATCAGCAGCGGTGGAGCCACAGGTGCTGAAGATCACGCGGTTGAGGTCGCCTGGCGCGTAAGACGCGAGCTTGGCGCCCAGATCGGCCATGGCCGGATTGCAGAGGTCATCGAAGGGCGAGTAGTAATCGAGAGTGCGCACCTGCTCGGAGATGGCATCGGCCATTTCCTCGCGGCCGTGACCGATGTTGCTGCACCACATGCCGCCGAGCCCGTCGAGGAAGCGGCGTCCGCTCTCGTCCCACACGTAGTTGCCCTTGGCGCGGGCGATGACCGTGCGCTCGCTCTGCGCCATGTGGTGCAGGTCGGCGAAGGGGTGCATCAGGTGGCGGCGATCAAGGGCCTCGGTGAGGCCGGCTTCGCGGGGGGATTGCAGCGGGGCGTTCATGGCCTGTTCACTCGTTCGATGGCGTCGAGTGATCTTATAAACCGCCGCGATGGGCTCCGTCCCTGCCCTCATGAGGCTAGTCCGGTGGCTGCAAAGCCCCCTGCCCGCCTGCCAGCGCGTCGAAGAACGCGGCCAGCAATTCCGCCTGCGAGCGCACGCCGAGCTTGGCGTAGATGCTCTTGATATGGTTGCGCACCGTCCCGGGCGCGATGTCGAGCATGCGGCCCACCACCTTCGGTGCGAGGCCTTTCAGCAGGAGCCGAGTGACCTCGGATTCGCGCTCGCTCAGCTGCTCGCGGCCGAAATTGCCGAAGGCCTCGCTCAGGTGGCGGTGCAGGGCACGACCGGCATCGTCCAGGGCCGGAACACCCCGCGCGTGCAGCGCACAGGCGTGGCGCATGGCGGCATCCATCGCAGGCAAAACAGAGGCGAGCCGCTGGCATTCCGCAGCACTGAAGGGCTTCGTGCTGCCCAGACGCATCACCGAAACATAGGCCGCGCTCTCTTCGTCGAGCCGGATCAGGAAACAGATCTCGTCGACCATCCCGAAGGGACGGTAGTAGGAGAGGTAGTACTCGCTGCTGCGGAAATCCCGCGGAAACACCTGTGCCGGCAACAGGCACACACTGGCGTCCATCTTCTGGAAGGCCTCGTAGCTGGGATCAAGCAGGTAGTGGCCGTCGGTGTAGGAGCGGTTCCACTCGTCCGCAGCGTCGGGCCCCAGCGCGAGCGGCGGCGCATCGCGGCGGTAGATGCCGAAGTACACCGGGCTGTGCGCAACCAGCGTGCAGACCGCGCGTGTGATGTCTTCCAGCGCCGCGTTCTCAGCCGGGCTGCGCAGGGCTGCATCGATGCAACCCAGGAACACCGCGAGGGTGTCGGTGCGAATGCTGGTGTGGCGTGCCATGGCTGGCTCAGCCTGCGGCCAGTGCCTCGCGCAGCCGCGCGATATGCTCCGGCCCGATGCCGCAGCAACCGCCCACGATGCTCGCGCCGCGACGGACCCAATCCCGCGCCCACTGCAGATAACCCTCGGGGTCCAGATCCGCGCGGATGTCGCACAAGGTGGAGTTGGCCTCGGCCGCGGCCGACATGGGCGGGAACGCGTTGGCATACACGCCTACGCGCACCCCGGGCGCAATGCCCGCGAGCGTCTGCACGGCCACTGTTACCGCGGCACCCATCACCTCGGGCTGGCTGCAATTGAAAAGCACCGCCGCGGCGCCCAGCTCCGCGGCCACGCGCACGGCCTGCTCCACCGGCTCGCCCGAGCGCAGACACGGTGTGTCACCGTGTTCGCCCGTGTCGCACAGCGTAAAAGCCACCCAAAGCGGCTTGCCGTCGTTGCCGATCACATCCCGCAGCAGGCGCGCCTCGGCGATCGCGCTCAGCGTCTCGCCCTGCCAGTGATCGACGAAGGGCCGCAGCGCCTGCACCAGCACGTCGAGCAAGGGCTTTGCAGCAGCGGTGTCGAAGAGATCCGCGCGGTAGGAGCCGCACACCGGAGGCAGCGAGCCTGCAACGCGCACCGGGCGCGGCGCGTTGCGTGCCACCTCGCGCGCCAGTTCGCCCGAGAGCGCGGCCAGACGTGCGGCATCACGCGCGTGCCGTTCATCCCCCAGGTGAAAAGGCACCAGTGCGTAGCTGTTGGTGGTGATGATGTCCGCGCCTGCATCCACGTAGGCCTGATGCACGCGGCTCACGAATTCCGGCGCTTCGATCAACGCAAGCGCGGACCATTCGGGCTGACGGAAAGGCGCGCCGATGCGCTTCAACTCGCGGCCCGTGCCGCCATCAAGGAAAAGCAGTTCTGTCATGGTGAAGGCAACCTGGGGTGTCGGGCGGAGGATAACAGCCCATGGGCTATGATCGCGCCGTCAACGACCTGAACCCATCGGAAGAGGACACACGCATGTCGATCGCTCCCTACCGCACACGGGCCCTGTCCTGCGCCTTCTTGCTGCTCGCTGCGGGCACGGCATGCGCCGCACCACCGCTCGCGACAGCGCCGTTCACGCCCGATTCAGGCACCCTCACCGTACGCTGCGGGCTGCTGATCGACGGCCTCGCGGACGCACCGCTCAAGGATGCCACCGTGGTGATACGCGACGGACGCATCAGCTACGCAGGCCCCTCGGCGGGAGCGAGCGTGCAGGGCGAGGTGCTGGATCTGCGCAACCACACCTGCCTGCCCGGCCTGATCGACATGCACGATCACATCGCCGACCGCCCCGACGACACGCACGATCTGCGGATCTACTTCACGCGCGATGCGGCCACGCAGCGCCGCGTGGCGCAGGAAAACGCCAACATCACGCTCGCCGCAGGGTTCACCACCGTACGCAGCCCGGGTGCCTACATCGCCTGGGCCGAGAACGACATCCGCGACCGCGTGAACCGCGGTGAAGTTGCCGGGCCGCGCATCCAGGCCGCCGGCATCTACCTCACGATCCCCGGCGGCGGCGGGGATCTGCTGGTGCCGGGCGTGCCCGAGAAAGACATCCCCGCACACGTGCGCATGGGCGTGGCACGCGGCCCGGAGCAATTCGCGGAAAAAACCCGGCTCGCCGTCGCGAACGGCGCGGATTTCATCAAACTGATCGCCTCGGGCGCGGTACTGGCCTACGGCGGCGTGCCGGGTTCGCCCGAGATGACGCCCGCGGAATTGCGCGCCGTGGTGGAAGTCGCACACGCTGCGGGCATCAAGGTGGCGGCACACGCGCACGGCGCGCAGTCCATCAAGGAGGCGATTCTGGCCGGTGCCGACACCATCGAGCACGCCTCTCTCGCGGATGACGAAGCCATTGCGCTCGCCGCCAAACACAAGGTCGCGCTCTCGATGGATGTGTACAACGGCGACTACATCGCCACCGAGGGACGAAAGCAGGGCTGGCCGGAGGAATTCCTGCGCAAGAACGACGAAACCACCGAGGCCCAGCGAAAGGTGTTCACCAAAGCGTGGAAGGCCGGTGCGCCCATCGTTTATGGCACCGATGCCGCGGTGTATCCGCACGGGCTGAACGCGCGGCAGTTCCGCATCATGGTCGAGCGCGGCATGCCTGCAATGGATGCGATCCGCGCGGCCACCTCGGTGTCTGCGCGCTACATGGGCTGGGAGGATCGCGTGGGCGCTCTGGCGCCCGGGCGCTTCGGCGACCTGATCGCCGTTCCCGGCAACCCGCTCGAGGACATCACTCTGCTCGAGAAGGTGCCGGTGGTGGTGAAAGGGGGATTGGTGTTCAAGTACCCGGCCCCGTGAGCGGCAGGTTCGCGGCCTTCCACTCCATCGCCGCCCGTACACGCTTTTCCACGGACGGGTGCGAATAG
>CAIXOY010000710.1 GCA_903921135.1 uncultured Gammaproteobacteria bacterium | reverse complement strand
GGCGTGGCAGAACCCAGCACCGGCGCACCACAGGCCATCGCCTCGAGCATCGACCACGAGAGCACGAAGGGGTAGCTGTAGTAGATGTGCAGGCTGCTCAGTTGCAGGAGTTTCAGGTAATCGCCGTAGGGGATGCGGCCCACGAAGTGTGTTCGACTCATGTCGAGTTGCGTGCCTACCTCGGCCAGGAGCATCTCGCGGTAACAGGCGTGGGGTTTGGGCGGTGGCGCGCCGTAGCTCACGCCATCGGCGCCCACCAGCACGAACTGCGCCTGCGGCAGGCGGCGCTGCAATTCCGGCAATGCGCGCATGTACTGGTGGAAGCCGCGATAGGGTTCGAGCTGCCGGCTGACGAAGGTCACGACCTGCTCCCCGCGCGAGAGCTCGCGCCCGTCGGGCAGCCTGAAACGTGCCGCAGGATCGGGCGCGACGGCCTGCAGATCGAGCCCTTCGTGGATGACGCGGATGCGCGGCTTTTCGCGCTCGGGATAGGTCGAGCGCTGCCACTCGGTGGGGCTGATGCCGGCATCGGCCTCGGAAAGCGCGTGCAGCTGCGTGCTGTTGCGGATGCGGAGCTTGAAGGTGGTATCCAGCGTGGAGGGAAACTCCGGATCGAAGCCCACGTCCGTGCCCACGGCACGGTAGAAGAACTCGAAGTACGACACGATGCGGGCATCAGGGAACACATCGCGCAGGAACAGCATCTCGCCCCAGGCCGGGTGGCCGATCACCACATCGGGCACGAAGCCTTTGCTGCGCAGTTCCATGAACACGCGCGCCGCGTCCTGCCCGCGCCGGACCGCGCCCTCGAAGGAGCGCAGGTAGTGGTGCGTGCCCTCCCCCGCCGTGCCACGCCCTTTGTAGGCAATCACCGGAAACCCGAACCCGCTCGCGCGGGCGCCGATGTTCGCGGCATCGCCCATACCTGCCACCTCGTGCCCCTTGCCGAGCAACCAGGGCGCGAGGTGCTTGAACTGGCCCGGGAAGTTCTGGTGTACGAAGAGCACGCGCATGCGGCAGGAGGACCTCGGCATGAAAGGGCGTTATGCAGCGCGCACCGCAACGGGCGCGCGAGCCCGAGTATACATAGGGGCATGGCCACTCTCGCGCGCAGACACGCGTGACAGCGGGCATCACGAAGCCGGAGAATCCTCAGGCGCGCAAGCCTTTGCGGGCGCACTGACGAAGTGAGGCATCAGGTGCAGACATCGACCCGCCGCCCCTGGCGCGGCCCCTTCCATCCCGTCAACCGGGTGCAGCCGATCACGGCCCTGCGCGCCGTGCGGGCGCTGATCCGCAACCCGGAATCCACGGGCGAGGTGTTCAAGGTCATACAGGCGCTGAAGGGTGGCAGCCTCCGCCAGTCCGTGGATCGCATGTCGGCACACGAGGCCGGGCGGGAACTCCTGCGCTCCAAGCCCTCGATCCTCGAGCGCCTGTCCGATCGCGAGGCGCTGGCGGCGATGCCCGAAGGCAGCCTTGGGCGTGTGTATCTCGATTTCGTGCTGGCCGGCAATCTGAGCGCGGAAGGCCTGGTGGCCGCGAGCGAGGAAGCACCACGGGATGAATCGCGCGAATGGCTGGACCCCGAAGAGATGTGGCTCGCAGACCGGCTGCGCGATTTCCACGACCTGCAGCACGTGCTCACCGGCTATGGCCGCGACGAACTGGGCGAGCTCTGCCTGCTCTCGTTCATGACCTCGCAGACCTACAACCGCGGCATCTCGTTCATCGTGTTCATGGGGCGGCGCAAATACCGGCAGGCCATGCCGCATATGGATGTCGACGCGCTGGTACGCGAGGGGCGCGACATCGCCCGCGCCGCGCGCTGGCTGCCCGAGGTCCACTGGGAAAAACGCCTGGCAGAACCGCTGCAGGCCCTGCGCGCCGAACTGGGGCTGCAAGCGCCCGCGCGCTACCTCGCTGCACAGCGCCATTGATTCGCATCACCCGATCCCTGCCGGAGACTCCTTCATGCGCGCCCTGATCCTCGTTGCGTCGCTGCTGCTGACGGTTGCCATGACGAGCCGCGCGGACACGCCCGTGCGGCTCGTGATCCACGGCGGCGCGGGCACCATCGAGCGCAGCAAGATCACGCCGGAGCTCGAGCGGCAATACACCGAAGCGCTGGCGCAGGCCCTGCGCGCCGGGCACGCCGTGCTGGCACGCGGCGGCGCGGCAACGGATGCTGTGGTCGCGGCCATCACGCTGATGGAGGACTCCCCGCTCTTCAACGCCGGCAAGGGCGCGGTCTTCACGCACGAGGGCCGCAACGAACTCGACGCCTCGATCATGGACGGCAGCACGCGCGCGGCGGGTGCCGTGGCCTCCGTGACCACCGTCCGCAATCCCATCCTCGCG
>CAIXOY010000709.1 GCA_903921135.1 uncultured Gammaproteobacteria bacterium | reverse complement strand
GCAGGATGTGGCCCATTTCCTGCGGCGCGAGGAACTGCGCTTTCTTGATGTTGATGGCGGCTCCGGTCTTCGCCATGGCCACCACGAGATCGGTCTGGCGCGACAGGAAAGCGGGCAACTGGATGACGTCACAGACCTCTGCCACCGGTGCGGCCTGAGAGGGTTCGTGCACGTCGGTGATGAGCGGCACGCCGAAGGCCGCCTTGATGTCCTGGAAGATGCGCAGCCCCTCTTCGAGGCCGGGGCCACGGAAGGAGTTCACGGAAGAACGGTTGGCCTTGTCGAAGGAGG
The DNA here is from genome assembly GCA_903921135.1 of uncultured Gammaproteobacteria bacterium. GTDB lineage: Bacteria > Pseudomonadota > Gammaproteobacteria > Pseudomonadales > UBA5518 > UBA5518. The sequence continues at coordinate 8,315 of CAIXOY010000709.1, read as the reverse complement.
CCTTGAAGACGTAGGGGATACCGAGCTTCGAGCAGGTGGCCACGTAGTGTTCAGCTACGCGCAGCGCGAGTTCGCGCGACTCGAGCACGTTCATGCCACCGAAGAGCACGAAGGGCAAATGGTTGGCGACGGGGATGCCCGCCACCTCGACGACGCGACTCCCGGCCTCAGCCACGACCGTGCTCCGCGGCGTAACGCGCGGCAGCTTCGACAAATCCGCTGAAGAGCGGGTGCCCGTCACGCGGCGTGGAGGTGAACTCCGGATGGAACTGGCAGGCCACGAACCACGGGTGCTCCGGCAGTTCGATCATCTCGACCAATGAGCGGTCGGCGGACCATCCCGAGACCTTCAGCCCGGACTGCACCAGCCGCGCGAGGTAATTGCCGTTCACCTCGTAGCGGTGACGGTGGCGCTCGGTAATCTCGGGTTTGCCGTAGGCCGCGCGCGCGCGCGAGCCTTCCTCGAGATGGCAGGGCTGCGTGCCGAGACGCATGGTGCCGCCAAGATCCGACTCCAGCGTACGGCGCTCGGTCTTGCCGTCGGCGTTCATCCACTCGGTGATCAGCGCAACCACCGGATGTGGCGTGCCCTGGTTGAACTCGGTGCTGTTCGCCGCCGCGAGCCCCGCGACATGGCGCGCGAACTCGATCACCGCAACCTGCAAGCCGAGGCAGATGCCGAGGTAGGGGATGTTGTTCTCGCGCGCGTAGCGCACGGTGCTGATCTTGCCTTCGACACCGCGCTCGCCGAAGCCGCCCGGCACCAGGATCGCGTCCACGCCCTCGAGGATACCGGTGCCCTCGCGCTCGATACGCTCGGAATCGATGTAGCGCATGTTGAGGCGCGTGCCGGTATGGATGCCTGCGGCAGAGAGCGCCTCGTTCAGGGACTTGTAGGCATCCAGCAGATCCATGTACTTGCCGACCATAGCGATCGTCGCGTGGCGGCCCGCGTTCAGCTTGCCGTCGATCACAGCCTGCCACTCACGCAGATCCGCGGGCGGGCAGTCGAGGCCGAGTTTCTCGAGAACGATGTCGTCGAGACGCGCCGAGTGCAGCAGCAAGGGCAATCGATAGATCATGTCGACGTCGGGCACCGAGATCACGGCACGCTCTGCAACGTCGGTGAAGAGCGCGATCTTGCGGCGCGAGGACTCGTCGATGTCCTGCTCGGAGCGGCAGAGCAGCACATCGGGCTGCAGGCCGATCGCGCGCATCTCTTTCACGGAATGCTGCGTGGGCTTGGTCTTGGTCTCGCCGGCCGAGCGGATGTACGGCACCAGGGTCAGGTGGATGAACAGGCAGCTGGCATGCCCCAGATCCGCGCGCAACTGGCGGCTCGCCTCGAGGAAAGGCTGGGATTCGATATCTCCCACTGTGCCGCCGATCTCGACCATCGCGACGTCGAATCCCTCGGCGCCCGCGAGGATGCGCCGCTTGATCTCGTCGGTGATGTGCGGAATCACCTGCACTGTCGCGCCGAGGTAATCCCCGCGGCGCTCGCGGCGCAGCACGGCCTCGTAGACCTTGCCGGTGGTGAAGTTGTTGCGACCGGTCATGCGCGTGCGCACGAAGCGCTCGTAGTGCCCGAGATCCAGATCGGTCTCGGTGCCGTCGTCGCAGACGAACACCTCCCCGTGCTGGAACGGACTCATGGTGCCGGGGTCGACGTTGATGTAGGGGTCCAGCTTGAGCAGCGTGACCTTCAGGCCGCGCGCCTCGAGGATCGCGGCCAGCGAGGCCGAGGCGAGCCCCTTGCCAAGCGATGAGACCACCCCACCCGTAACGAAAATCAGCCGCGTCATAGGGCCCTGCGCGAGTTGCTGTCTTTGCTGATCGGGACGCGGGGCATCGGAAAACACCCCGCGAGGATGGGAGGCCACGTTAACAGAACCGGCGGGGGATGCTCAATGACGGCAGGACATCCTGCGGCGGGGCATCGGAGGGGTTGAGCCGGGCGGGGAGGCGACTCGCTGACGACGGACGGGGCGCCGCACCACGGTGATCTGCTAGTCTTTCTCGCCATGAAACTCAACATCTCCGTACTCGGCGCCGGTTCCTGGGGCACTACTTTCGCCGCGAGCGCGGCGCGCAACGCCACCGTGGAGCTGTGGTGTCGCGACGCCACACTGGCGGCGGAGATCAACGGCCAGCATCGCAACAGCCGTTATCTGGGCGATCTCGCCCTCCCCCCACGCCTTCGCGCAAGCAGTGACCTTGCCGCCGTCGCCACACGGGCCGACGTCCTGGTGGTCGCGGTGCCTTCACACGGATTCCGCGAAACGCTGGCGCGTGCCGCGCCGCACGTGAGGCCGTGGGTGCCGGTGATCAGCCTTAGCAAGGGGCTGGAGCAAGCGAGCGGCCTGCGGATGTCGCAGCTGATTGCCGAGATCCTGCCCGGCCACCCGGCGGGCGTGCTGGGCGGCCCCAACCTCGCGCAGGAAATACTATCGGGCAAAGCCGCGGCGAGCGTGCTCGCAATGGAAGATCCCGCCATCCTGCGGCAACTGCAGCAGGTCTTCAGTTCCGGCGTCTACCGCGTCTATAGCAACACCGATGTCATCGGCTGCGAAGTGGCAGGCGTGCTGAAGAACGTGATCGCCATCGCCTGCGGCATGGCCGACGGGATGGGTGCCGGCGACAACACGCGCGCCGCCATGATCACGCGCGGGCTCGCCGAGATGAGCCGCCTGGGTGTGGCGCTCGGCGGGCAGGCCGCCACCTTTGCCGGCCTCGCAGGCCTGGGCGACCTGGTCACCACCTGTTCGAGTCGCCTGAGCCGCAACCGCCATGTCGGAGAGCAACTCGGCCGGGGCCGTTTGCTCGAAGACATCATCGGCGAGATGCGGATGGTCGCCGAAGGCGTGAAGAGCACGGCCGTGGCGGTGGCACTGGCCGACCGCACAGGCGTCGAGGTGCCGATGATCCGCGAGGTAGGCCGCGTGCTGGCGGGCGGCAGCCCCAAACGCGCCTTGCGCTCGCTTATCCGGATCAGCGCAGGCGCCGAAACGGATCCCGGCTGAAACGGCCCCGCTTTGCCTGTACATCCGCACTGATCTATATTCACCTCGATACAGATTGCCGGATGTCGCCATGCTCCCCTGCCCCGCGCTGCGCCTCGCCGCGGCCTTCATTGCACTGCTGCTTGCGCCCATCACGCCGCCCGCCATCGCCGGGGAAACAGCCCCGCTGCGGATCTTTGCCGCCGTGTCACTTACCTAGGCACTGCAGGACCTGGCAGCGGATTACGCCAGCACCGGCGCCGCCGAGCCCCGCCTGACATTTGCCGCGAGTCCCGTGCTGGCCCGTCAGATCGAAGCCGGCGCACCCGCGGATATCTTCGTGTCAGCCGACCAGGAATGGATGGACTACCTGGAGGCGCGCGAGCTGATCCGGCCCGCAAGCCGGCGCGATGTCGCGGGTAACCGGCTCGTGCTGATCGCAGCGGCGCACAACACGGCGGGAATCGCCCTGGTGCAGGGCACCGACATCGCGGGAGCACTCAAGGGCGGACGGCTCGCCTGCGCAGACCCGGACTCGGTGCCTGCCGGTCGTTACGCGCGCGCCGCGCTGATGTCGCTCGGCATCTGGCCCTCGCTCGCAGACCGCCTTGCACGCGCAGAGAACGTGCGTGTGGCGCTCGCGTGGGTCGCGCGGGGCGAGGCACCGCTCGGCATCGTCTATGAGACCGATGCACTCACCGAACCACGGGTGCGCATACTCGACACCTTCCCGGAAGACTCCCACCTGCCGATCCGCTACCCGGCGGCTGCGATGCGTGACGCCGCGACCAAAGCCGAGGATTTCCTGACATTCCTGCAGCAGCCTGCAGCGCAGGCGCGCCTGCATGAACGCGGTTTCGAGACACTTCTCCCGGCTGCGGACACGCGACGATGATCAACTGCCCCGGCACACGCATGCCGCCATGGCGAGATTTCAGCCAAAGGCCCGCAAGCGCTGCAGCAGATCACAGACGCGCTGGGAGTAACCCCATTCGTTGTCGTACCAGCTGAGGCACTTGAGAAAGCGCCCGCCGCGCACCGTGGTGAAACCGGCATCGAAGATCGAGGAATGCGGGTTCCCGATGATGTCCGAGGAGACCACCGGCGCCTCCGTGTACTGGAGGATGCCCGCGAGGGGGCCTGCGGCGGCAAGACGCATGGCCTCGTTCACCTCGGCGGCGGTGACATCACGCCCGAGTTCCGCGAACAGATCGACCACGGACCCGTCGGGCACCGGCACACGCGAGGCGATGCCGTCGAGCCTGCCTTTCAGTGCCGGCAGAACCTTGCCCACGGCGCGCGCGGCACCGGTGGTGGTCGGGATGATGTTCTCGGCAGCAGCGCGGCTGCGCCGCCAGTCGCTGTGGGGAACGTCGGCCAGCCGCTGGTCGTTCGTGTAGGCGTGCACCGTGTTGATGAGCCCCTCGACGATGCCGAAATGCTCGTGCAGCACCTTGGCCACCGGCGCCAGACAGTTGGTGGTGCAACTCGCGTTCGAAATGATGCGGTGCTCCGGCAACAGGCCCGCGTCGTTCACACCCAGCACCACGGTGTAATCGATCTCGTCCTTGGCGGGCACCGTGAGCAGCACGCGCTTCGCGCCGGCCGCGAGATGCTGAGAGGCCTGCTCCCGGCGCGTGAACTTCCCGGTCGCCTCGATCACCGCATCCACGCCCAACTCCGCCCACGGAAGTGCCGAGGGCTCTTTCACCGCGAGGATGCGGGTGCGGCCGTGCTCCGTGACGATATGTCCGTCCTCGAGCGCGAGCGGGCCACGGAACCCACCCATCACCGTGTCGTAACGGAGCAGGTAGACGAGCGCAGCAGGGTCGAAGATGTCGTTGATCGCCACCACTTCGACATCCGGGCGACGATCGAGAATGCGGAACACCGAGCGCCCGATGCGACCAAAACCGTTGATGGCGACTTTCATGCGCGATCTCCGTTGTCGAGCCCCGCATAGATCGCCGCCACCTCCAGCACACGCGAGGCGTGCCCCAGGGTTTCGTACCAGCCGAGTGTCTTCAGCAGCCGCCGCCCGGCGCGCTGCGTGGCCTGCGTGTCGAAAAGCAGGGATTGGCTGCAGCCGATCACATCCGAGGAAACGATGGGATCCGTGGCAATACCGATCAGCGCCGGGCGGTCCGCTGCGGCGGCGATCAGCGCGGCATTGACCATGTCGATACCCACCTCGTCTTTGGCGAGCACAACATCGACGTCGAGCAGGGAGCCGCGCTGCACCGGCACGTTCAGCGCAAGCCCGGAGAGGCGCCCGGCAAGATGCGGCAGCAAATGCTCGACCCACGCGGCCGACTGATTGGCATTGGGAATGATGTTCTGTGCCGCGGAACGGCTGCGGCGCTCGTCACCCTGGGCGTAGTCCTGCAAGGGCTGGTCGCTGGTGTAGGCGTGGATGCTGGTCATGCTGGCGTATTCCACGCCGAAGGCCCGATCCACCGCATCGACGAGCAGGGCGAAGGCATTGGTGGTGGGCGAACCTGCCGAGACGACGCGATCGGTGGGCCTGGCGTCCGCATCGTTGATGCCGGGCACGAGCAGCCGGTCGGGCGGCTCCTCGCACAAGGTGGCGTACAGCAGGCGCCCCGCTCCGGCCGCCAGTTGACGCTCGGCGTGGGCACGCGAGCGGAACCGTCCGGTCGCATCGATGACGCAATCGACACCGAAGGCGTCCCACGGCACATCACCCGGGCCTGCCAGCTGCAGCATGCGCGCCGAGAAACCCGGCCCGCGCAGGTGGTTGCCTTCCAGCCGGCAACTGAAATCCTCGCCCGTGGTCTCGAGGAGGTAACGCAGCACTTCGGGTTTGCCGATATCCGCGACCGCAACGATTTCAAGATCCGGGCGCGCAGCCGCCAGTCGGAAGATCTGGCGGCCGATCTGGCCGAGGCCCATCAGGCCGATGCGACAACTGCGGGCGGACAGGGTCATGCGGCTCGCCTCTTTCACTCGATCGGAATGGTACGGCCCGAGGGCTTGCCGTTCTTGGGCATCACGAGCTCGAGGACGCCGTCACGGAAGCTGGCTTTCACTTTGTCCGCGGCAACGTCCGCGGGCAGCGCAACCGTGCGCTCGAAGCTGCCACGGCTGATCTCGCGGCGATGATAGTCGCCCTCGTCGGCGCGTGTCTCGCGACGGGTTTCGCCCCGGATCGAGAGCACACCGTCCTGCAGCGTGACCTTCAGGTCTTCCTTGCTCACGCCAGGCACCTCCGCACGCAGCACGAGCTCCTTGCCACGATCGAGAAGATCCACACGGGGAGCCTGCGCGGGCCAGTGCCCGGCCGGGCCGGCGAGCGCGGGGAAGCCCATCCGCGCCAGCAGTCCCTCGGACAATCGGTCGAAGAAAGACTCCATTTCAGCGAGGGGTGAAGCCGCATGCGCGGCCACGGCCTGCGCTCCCGCGCGGGTGGGCTGATGGTCTGTGGCAGCCGGTTTTGCGGTCGTGGTGTCCATGCTCATCTCCCCATTGCCGAGGGGACCACCGACGAAGACATGACGGAGGCAACAGGTCCCGGAGATGCCCCGCCATGATCGAGAAGCTGTCTCAGCAGTGCGCGCATCGAGGCCGCGACCGCGGCATCGCGGTCGTCCATCTCGAGGGCTACGCCGTTCTGCTCGCAGCGGCGTACGTGTGCGCGCAAGCGACGCGTGGCGCCTTCGCCACCGCCGTTCAGGGGAAACTCGAGTTCAAGCTGCTGGTTGGGACGCAGCTCGGCGTAGCTCGTACGGACGAAGACGCCGCTGCGGCTCGCGTCCCGCATACGACCCGTCGCCACGGGCACGCCGCAGCGGTAAATGAGCGCGGGGATGTCCGCCTCCATGCGTACGTGGTATCGGTGTTCCATGCCCTCATCCTCCTGCTGCCCCTGCGAGTGCAGTCTCGGCAGCAACGCCCGGAGGGACGATGATTCACGTCAAGGACCGTCGGTTTCCCTCGTAGGGGCGAACACCTATTCAGCCGCGCAGACGGCCATGGCGACGCAGCATCTCGCGCATGCGTTGCGCGAGCGCGGCATCCAGCGCGCCGGCATCGCGCAGTTGCCAGCACCAGTTTCCCTTAGCGACGCCAGGCACGTTCATGCGCGACTCGCTGCCGAGCGCGAGCACGTCCTGCAGCGGCACGATGGCAAGCCGTGCGACGGACGCAAAGGCCGCGCGCACCAGCGTCCACGGCATATCGCCGTCCTGCTGCCCGAAGTAGGCCAGCACGCTCCCTTGCGCGGAGCGGTCGAGCCCGCGGAACCAGCCGAGCGTGGTGTCGTTGTCATGTGTGCCGCTGTAGGCCACCGCGAGCGGTACATGGTTGTGCGGAAGGTAGGGATTGGACGGGTTGCCATCGAAGGCGAACTGCAGCACCAGCATGCCCGGCAGCCCGTGCGCGAGGCGCAGCGCATCCACCGCAGGCGTGATGGTGCCAAGGTCTTCCGCCACCAGATTGCCCTGGCCGGCCGCCTCGACGAGGGCTGCGAGCAGTGCGTGCCCGGGCGCTGGCACCCAGTGCCCCTCTGCCGCGGTCAGCGCGGTGCGGGGCACCTCCCAGCAGGCATCGAAGCCGCGGAAGTGGTCGATGCGCAGCATCACGAAACGCTCGCGCTGCAGCGCGATACGGCGCCGCCACCACGCGTAACCATCGGCTGCCATCGCAGTCCAGTCGTAATGCGGATTGCCCCAGCGCTGGCCATCGGCGCTGAAATAGTCCGGAGGCACACCGGTCTCCACCGGGAGTTCGCCGTCGTCCGCGATGCGGAAAAGGTGTCGCGAGGCCCACACATCCGCGCTGTCGCGGGCCACGAAAATCGGCACATCGCCGAAGAATTCGACGCCGAGCCCGCGTGCATAGGACTGCAAGTCCTGCCATTGCAACTCGAACACGTATTGCCCGAAGCAGAGCGCGTCCACCCGCGCGGCATGGATCGCACGTGCGGCCGCGAGCGCATCGGCATCACGGTCACGCAGCGGTTGAGGCCAGCGGTACCAGGGCTCATCACCGTGCGCTTCGCGCAGCGCGACGAACAGCGCATAGTCCTCGAGCCAGTGCGCATGACGGCTGCGGAACGCGGAGAAGCCATGGTGTAGCGCGTGATCGGGGTTGCCCGCGAAACGCGCTGCGGCAAGGGCGATCGCGGCCTCGCGCCCTGCCGGGGCCGCACGCGCGCGCTCCAAGTCTCCGGCCTCGAGCAGACCTCGGTCATGCAGCCAGTCAAGGCTGATCAGCGCCGGGTTGCCGGCGAAAGCAGAGAGCGCGTCGTAGGGCGAGAGATCGCGGTGCGGTGGCACCACGGGCAGCATCTGC
>CAIXOY010000708.1 GCA_903921135.1 uncultured Gammaproteobacteria bacterium | reverse complement strand
TGGCGCCCTACCTGCTGCCGCGCATCGTGCCGGCGATACACGCCACGTTCCCGCGCCTGCGACTGCTGCTGCTCGAGGACAAGACCGAGCAACTGCTGCTGCGCCTGCGTCGGGGGCAGCTCGATCTGGCACTGCTTGCGCTGCCCGTTGCGGGCGATGATCTCGAGTGCTGTCCGCTCTTCGAAGAGCCCTTCCTGCTTGCCACCAGCCCCAGCCACCCTCTTGCGGGGCGGCAGTCGGTATCGGTGGACTGTCTGGCGGAGCACCCGCTGCTGCTGCTGGACGAGGGTCATTGCCTGCGCGAGCAAGCGCTCGATTTCTGCAAGATGAACGCGCTGGAAGAATCACGGGACTTCCGCGCCACCAGCCTGCCCACGCTGATGCAGATGGTATCCACCGACCTCGGTATCACGCTGGTGCCGGAAATGGCCATGCAGGATGCGCCGCGGAGTTTGCGCTTCATTCCCTTCGAACCGCCCGCGCCGCACCGGAACATCGGGCTGGTGTGGCGCCGCGGCGCCGGTCAGCCCGGATTCTTCACGGCAATCGCCGACCTCATCCGCCAGACACGCGCGAACGTCTGAGCGCTCGGTCTCAGGCGGCCGAGAACAAGACCTCAGCCAGACAGGCCCGATGCCATGCCGCGTCGCCGAAGAGCGAGGCGTTATGCAGTTGCCGCTTGAAGTACAACTGGACGTGGCACTCCCAGGTGAAGCCGATACCACCGTGGAACTGCACGGCACGACTGGCGCCGAACGTGGCCGCATCGGATGCCGCAGCTTTCGCCATGTGCGCGGCGCGCAACGCTGCGGCGGGGTCGTGGTCGATGGCGGCCGCTGCGTTGTAGACATGCGAGCGTGCGCCGTCGATGGCGATCATGGCATCCACCAGCGGGTGCTTCACCGCCTGGAAAAAGCCGATCTGACGATCGAATTGCTGACGCACCCGCGCGTACTCGGCGGTGGTCTGTAGCAGCCACTCGGCGGCGCCGCAGAGATCCGCCGCCACCAGCGTGAACAGCGCAGGCTCGGCCGCAGCAATCGCTGCAGCGGCTGCACCTGGCGGCGCGATCTCGATAGCGGGCACTGCCTCAAGCGACAACCTTCCCTGATCCCGCGTGAGGTCCACGATCGCATCGGGCAGCACGGCCAAACCCGGCGCAGCTGCGCGCACGGCATACAGACCAGCCCCGGTGGCGCCGCGCGCCTTCACGAGGAAAACACCTGCTTTTGCCGCGTCCTGCACCCAGTGGGCCGTGCCGTACAAGGCACCGTCACGGTATTCGGCATCGCAGGCATCACCACGCCAGGCGCCACGCTGCGCGGTGATCGCGAGTGCGACTGCCTCACCCTGCGCGATCTCTGCGAGCAGGACATCGGCTGCACTGCTGCCGCAGGCCGCCAGCACGGCGCTCGCCTGGAGAGTGCCGATCAGCGGGGACGGCAGTGCCGCCCTGCCCGCCTCTTCTGCCAGCGCCACAGCCGCGACGGTTGGCATGCCCACGCCACCGCAACGCTCGGGCACGCCGACGCCGGTCCAGCCGAGTTCGCCCATCTGCCGCCAGAGCGCCGGCTCCCATGCGGGCCCTGAGGCATCGCGCGCCGCCGCGAGACGGTGCAGGCGGTCGGTGGGAAGTTGCTCGGCCAGGAACTTTCGCGCGGCGTCCCGCAGTGCCTGCTCTTCTTCACCGAAACCGAAATTCGACGGACTGGACATGAGGTTCCCCTGCTGCAGTGACGGCTGCGATCAGCGCTACTTGGTCTTCGCGAGTCCGAGGACCCGCTCGCCGAGAATGTTGCGCTGCACCTCGCTGGTGCCCGCGGCAATGGTGAATCCGAAGGAGTTCATATAGGCCAGCGGCCAGCGCCCCGCGTGCGGTGCTGCCGGATCAGAGACGTACAGCGAACCCGCGTTACCCGCGATGTCCATGCCCAGACGCCCGGCCTCCTGAGCGATCTCGCTCATCAGGAGCTTGTACTGCAGCGCGAGCCGCATCGGGTGGTCGGTGAGTCCGGCCACGCGGGCACGCTTGAGGTTCAGCCTGAAGCCCTCCTCCCGCACCAGCAATTGCGCGAGCCGATCCCGGATCACCGGATCATCAGCGGCGCACTGGCCGTTGCGCCAGCTCTGGCGAGCGAGTTCAACAAGCGCGCTCACCAGTCCGGCATCGCCGTCGCCACGGCGTGATCCGCCCGACTGCGGCGTCACGAGAATGCCGGCGCCGCGCTCGTGTGCGAGCGTGGTCATGGCAACCGTCCAGCCCTTCCCCACCTCGTCGAGTCGCAAGCCGTCATCGATTTCGAGGTCTTCGAAGAGCACCTCGTTGAAACCCGTCTCGCCGGTCATCTTGATCAGCGGGCGCACCGTCACGCCCTTGCCGAGCGCCGCGCGTATCGGCACCACGAAGTAGCTGAGGCCATCGTACTTCGAGGACTTGTCGGTGCGCGCGAGCAGGATCATCCAGCTCGCGAAGTGCGCGAGCGAGGTCCAGACCTTGTGGCCGTTGATCACCCAGCGATCGCCCCGGCGCTCCGCGAAGGTCTGCACGCTCGCGAGATCGGAGCCGGCACCCGGCTCGCTGAAACCCTGGCACCAGATCTCTTCCCCCGAGAGCAAGGCTGGCAGGACCTGTCGTTTCAAGGCATCGGAGCCGTGATAGAACACCGTGGGCGCGGCCATACCCAGACCGATGATGTTCGGGAAGTACGGCGCGCCGGAGCGTTGCATTTCCTCGTTGGCGACGCGCTGGCAGTCGGCACGGCCGCCGCCACCGTGCTCCACGGGGTAATCACACCCGACAAGGCCCGCGTCATAGGCTGCTTTCTGCCAGGCGCTGAGGTAGTCGAGTTGCTCGCGGGTCATGATCTCGAGCGCTGACTGCGGCAACCGCACCGGCGACGGTGGTGGCATGTTGGCAGCGAGCCAATCCCTGCAATGCGCGCGGAACGCGGCCTGTTCGGGGGAATCCTTGCGGGCAGTATCGGACATGAGGGGCTCCTGTACGGCGGGCGCCCCCGGGGCGGCACCGGGCTTGCGCCGGTGCCGCGGGGCGGGTCAGATCACTTGGCTTGGGCGGCCTTGTAGGCCTTCACGGCATCGTTGAAACGAGCAGCAAGGGCGGCTTGTTTGTCGATGGACGTGTTGTAGGCAGTAGAAGTGGTGGCTGCGCGCGCGGCTTTAGCCTCGTCGGTCTCATCTTTGGGAGCAGCAGCGTTCGCGGCTGCCGCTTCCGTGTCGAGGCAGGTGCGGTAGTCGTTACCGTAGGCCTTTACCGCAGCCTGAGTGGCCTTCATCTGATCGAGCGTGGCGGTAGAGCCGTCCGGAATCGAGGGCTCCGCCTCGAGGGTGCAGGCAGCGAATGCCGTGGCGGTGAGCAGCGGCATGGCCAGTGCGGCAGCCAGGGTGACGATTTTTTTCATGGGATTTTCCTCGTGGGCTCAGGGGTTCTGGAAACGGCGGCGCCAAATGTAGCCGAGCCCGCGGGGAAGGAACAATCCATCCGCAGCGCACGACGCGCTCAGCGCTCCACCTGCCCGAGGTTGGCGTGGATCACGGAACCGTTGATCACGGGGTTCAGTGAGCAGAAACGGATGGTTTCCGCGACCTCCCCGGGACTGATGAGCCGCCCGAAGGTCATGCTGCCCGCCAGAGAGCCGAGTATCGCCTCGTCGGCGCCGACGTGCGCGCGCAGCATCTCGGTATCGGTGAAACCGGGGCACACGCAGGCCGTATGGATGCCACGGCCCGCCAGATCCTGGCAAGTGGCACGCATCAGGCCGATCAAGGCATGTTTGGACACCACATAGGAACAGGCGCCTGCTACTGCCTTCTCGCCCAGCGTGGAGCCCACGTAGACGATCGAAGAGCCGGCGCCCATCACCGGCAGCAAAAGACGGTTCAGCTGTTGCGGCGCAATCACGTTCACCTGGAGCGCGCGCGCGAGATGCGCAGCATCCAGCGTCGGCACGCTGTCTTTGCCCAGCAGCCCGGCATTGTGGACGAGTGCGATACGCGCGCTGCCAGCCACGGAGGCAAGGAGCTCGTCCGATTGCGCGCTCTCCCAGCCCGCGTCGGAGAGATCGATTCCGAGCTGAACAGCACCCTCGAGATCGATGGGGCTTCGCGATATGTTGACGACACGCCAACCCTCAGAGGCAAACAGGCGCGCGGTTGCGAGCCCGATACCACGGCTGGCGCCGGTGATGACGAGAGTGGACGTACTCATTTGGATGACCCGTTTCTCCAGCGCGCGGAGCCCCACTGCCCGGGACCCGAAGAGACCTTGATGCCGACTTCGCGGATATCGTATCCGTCGATGAGCTCCCGGTCGTCCAGAAGGCGCTCGAGGATGTAGCGCGAATACTCTTCGACGGTGGCGTTGCGCACGGGGAGCAACAGGGTGTCGATCCTCAGGAAGCGCATGGTTTCACCGTTGAACTCCACGCGGTAGTTCTCGCCCTCTTCGGTGATACGCAGGTAGGGCGAGTCAGCCGAGAGCAGGAGGTATTCGTCGAGGCTCGCGCAGAGCGCTTCGAGTTTGTCTTTCAGGATACGGTAGCTGAAACACATCCCGTTCGGGCCCACCGGCGCGGTTACCCTCGCCGACACCCTGAAGTTGTGGCCATGGAGGCGCTCGCGATCAGTGGCGGAAAAGACCGTGAAGTGCGCGGCAGAGAACTTGAGGTACTCCTTCGAGATCTCGATGGTCGTCAACTGTTCCATGCCGTTGTTCCTCTGCAGTGACCGCACTATAGCGCGGTGTGGGGGCGATCAACGGGCGTGTACGGCCGGCGCCGATCCCGCGGATCAATCGCACGGCGCATTGCGCGGCCCTGTCGCACGGGGCACCATGGCCCGCATGCCCAGCAAAACCCGCTTCCTGCACCGCCTGCCGTGCAAACCGACCCGCGCGTGGGCCCTGATGCTCCTGCTGCCGGTCTGTATGGCACAGGCTCTGGAGTTGCGCGTACGCGATCCCTCCGGCACGCCGCTGGTCGGTGTCATGCTGACCCGCATTCCTGTTGTCGCCGCCCGGCCGGAAGGTTCGGACGACGGCTATCCCATGCCGGGCACACGCACGGCGGTAGAGCCCTCCGTCACGGTGTTTACGGACGCATCGGGTACCGCGCGCTTGCCCGAAGCCGGAAGCGCGCCCGGCGAGAGCAGCCTGCTCGCACGCAAGACGGGATATCGCGACGCGAGGCTGGATGACGCCTCCGCCGCCGGCGTTGCCGAATTGCGGATGGAACCCGAAACCGATCCCGCCGCATTGGCCGCCGCGCTACCCTCCAGCCATTGGCTTGCGCAGCTGGACTTCGACGGCAACACCGTGGCGCGCCAGCACTATCTGCGTCATTGCACGCAGTGCCACCAGGGCGCCTCGGGCTTCATACGCGTGGAGCGAAGTCCCGAGCAATGGCGCGACGTGATGGATCGCATGAACCGGTACGGAGCCGGTCTCGCGCACAGCCAGCGCAAACCCTTCGCCGAATACCTTGGCAGGCGTTTCACAGAACTGCGGGGAGGCGTGTTTCCCGCTCCTGCAGCCACCGAAACAACCTTCCCGCCCGCCGTGATCACGGAGTGGCCCGTCGGCGATGCGGCCTCGCAACTGCACGATGTACTGCTGCATCCCAACGGTCTCGCCTATTCCGGCGACAACCTGATGGATCGCATCTACGAAATAGACCCCTTGGGCGATGCGTACACGGTCTACCGCTTACCCCATTCCGCCGACGCACGGCCAGACGGGGTGCTCGGCAACCGTCTTGCCGGCGGTGTGCCCAAAGTCGACAACCTCTACGGCGCCCACTCTCTGGCGCTCTCGCCCTCCGACGGCCACATTTTCATCACAGCACCCAACCAGCAGGCCCTGATCGAGTTCGACCCCTTGCGCAAACAGTTCATGGAGTGGCGTCTGCAGGAGGGATTCCAGCCGCAGGGTATCCGTTTCGACGCGAAGGACCGCGCGTGGTTCGCGCTCTCGCTGAGCTCGAAAGTCGGCGTCTTCGACCGCGCCGCCCGCACTTTCCGTTACATCGACCTGCCTGCGCGCGGCCTGCTCGACAGCGCGCTCATCTGGTACACGCAATGGTCGCTCGGCAGCGGGCGCGGCGGTGAACTGCCTCGTACCGATCTCGTCAATTCGGGTGTACCGCTGCCCTACGACCTCGACATCGCCGCCGACGGAACCGTCTGGGTGACGCGCGTGAACGCCGACGACATCGCGCGCATCGACCCCGTGAGTTTCGCCGTCGAAATGATCCCCACGCCCTTTGCAGGGCCGCGCCGGATCCGCTGCGATGCCGAGGGGAATGTGTGGATCACGGGGTTCGCGGAGGGCGTACTGGCGCGCTTTCGCGCCCGCGAGCGCAGCTTCGAGGTCTTTCCCTTGCCGATCGCCGGCGAGACACCCTATGGCCTCGGCATGGACACCGACCGCGGACTTGTCTGGGTGACGGGCAGCCAATCGGATGCGGTCTTCAGTTTCGACACGACGAGCCGTCAGTGGCGCCAGTACCCGCTGCCACGGCGCGGCACCTACACGCGGGACATCAGTGTTGCCGAAGACGGCAGCGTCTACACCACCAATTCGAATTTTCCGGGACGGCATATCGAAGGCGCGCAACCCGGGCTGATCCGGCTCGTGCCCGGCGAGGCCGAGGGCGCTTCCCGCTGAGAGCTGCGTGTCTTGCCGCGCCGTAATGCGGTACCCGTTTACCCCGGATGAGCCGCGAGGCTATAAGCCCGTAGACATCACCACTTCCGCAGGACACACCATGAGCAGCGTCGAACTTCCGCCTCCGATGAGCATGAAGGGTCTGCCCGAGACGCCGCTCTCGTCGGCGCACCTGAATCACCACACACTGCCCTGGGTAGAGCAAGGCGGCGGCGTTGCCATGAAGATGCTCCGCGTGAACGACGACACGGGACACTGGGTGAGCATGAACCGCTTCCCGCCCGGGACGGAGCTTCCCACGCACCGCCACAGCGGCGGCGTGTTCGCTTTCACGCTGCAGGGGCGGTGGGGGTATCGCGAAAGTGATTTCCTCTCCACACCCGGCTCGCTGGTGCGCGAACCCGCCAACACCGCGCACACCCTCTACGTGCCCGCCGATGCCACCGAGACCGCGGAGGTGATCTTCTTCATCGAAGGAAGCCTGGTGCATTGCCTGCCGGACGGCAGCGTCTGGGGCGTATCCGATGCACACACCCAGCTCGCCGAATACCTCGCGCTGGCGGCGGCGCAGGGGCATCGCCTCTCGCGCAGCGACATCCTCGGCTGAGCCCGCACGTGAACACCCCCGCCATCGAACTCTACGACCCGGACGTCTACGCCGCGTCCGTTCCCCACGAGGCCATGCGCTGGCTGCGCGACAACGCGCCCGTGTACTGGCACGCACACCCCGACGGTGGCGGATTCTGGATCATCAGCCGGCACGCGGATGTGGTGGCCGTTTCCCGCGATCACAAGACCTTTTCGGCCGAGCGCGGCTTCGTGATGGTGGACGAACTGCCGCCGGAGATTCTCGCCGAGACGCGCAACCAGCTGCTCGGCATGGATCCGCCGCGCCACGCGCCACTGCGCCGTATCGTGATCGAGCGCTTCACGCAGCGCATGCTGGAGCAACTCGAGCCCCGCGTGCGCGACATCACGCGCGGGATTCTGGCCTCGGCACAGGCGCGCGGCGAGTGCGATTTCGTCTACGACATCGCCGGCCAACTGCCCACGGCGGTGATCTGCAGCATGATGGGCGTTCCCGAGCCGATGTGGGAACAGATCCGCGAGTGGTCCGACCACTCCACCTCCGCCACCGACCCGGATATCGGCTGCTCGCCGGAACAGCAACGGCAGTCATCGCTCGACATGGGCATGTACGGCTACTCGCTGGCGGCCGAGCGCAAGGGCAAGGGCGGCGATGACCTGATCTCGCTGCTGACAAACGTCGAGGTGGACGGCCACACCGTCACAGAGGCCGAGTTCGCCTCGCTTTTCGTGCAGATCACGGTGGCGGGCAACGAGACCACGCGCGCCATGATCTCGACGGGCATGCACGAGTTGCTGCAGCGCCCGGCATTGCTCGCGGAACTGCGCGCCAACCCGGCTGCCCTGCCCATGGCGATCGAGGAAATGCTGCGCTGGAGCTCCCCTCTGCATCATTTCCGACGAACCGCGACACGCGACACGGAGCTCCACGGCCAGACGATCCGCGAGGGCGAACGCGTGCTGATGCTCTACACCTCGGCGAACTTCGACGAGCGCGTATTCCGCGAGCCGATGTCCTTCGACATCCGCCGCAGCCCCAACCCGCACCTCGCCTTCGGGCACGGAATACATCTTTGCCTGGGGGCGAACCTCGCCCGACTGGAGGCCAGGGTGTTCTTCGAAGAGCTTTTCCGGGCCTTCGCGGGGATCGAGGAAACCGCGGCTCCCGCGCGCATCCGCTCCAATCTGGTGAACGGTTTCAAGCGCATGCCGGTGCGTCTGCAGGCGGCCTGAGCAGCCACGGGAACGCGGGCATAAAAAAAGGCGGGCCGGAGCCCGCCTTCCCTCAACCGGCAGGATCAGAACGCGTAGCTGACCTCCACGCCGTACTCGCGG
>CAIXOY010000707.1 GCA_903921135.1 uncultured Gammaproteobacteria bacterium | reverse complement strand
TTGCCAGTTCGGAGCCCGCGGGCGTCAGGGAACTCACCACCACCACGGGAACCGGGTGGTGTTCCTGCAGGATGCGGAGGAACGTGAGCCCGTCCATGAGCGGCATTTGCAGATCGAGCGTGAGCACGTCGGGCTCCAGCGCGATGATCTGTTCGCGCGCCTCATAGGCGTCTGCGGCGAGGCCCACGACCTCGATACCCGCGTCCTGCGCGAGCGCGTCCTGGATGGCCCGACGCGCGAGCGCCGAATCGTCCACGACGAGCACGCGGATTCGCTTCTGCGGCGCTCTCATGCAAAGCGGCCCGGTTGTGCCTCAGAAGCGGTGGAAGTCGTCATCGTCGTGCGGATGGCGTGGCACCGAGGGCATGGGAATGCGGTTCAGCGCCTGCTGCGAGACACGCTGCCCGCGCGTGCGCCGCGGTGCGACGGTGGCCTCGGGCGCCGTAGCCTCCTCCTCTTCCTGCGGCTCGGCAGGGGCGTTGCCATCGCTGCGCCCCACCAGGCCCTCGAGCTGGAAGACGGTCTGTCGGAGCGTGGCCGCCTGCGCGTCCAGACGCTCTGCAGCCGTGGCGCTCTGCTCGGCACTGGCGGCGTTGCTCTGCGCGATGAGGTCCATCTGCGAAATGGCGGTGTTCACCTGCGACAGACCATGCGCCTGCTCGCGGGCGGCGGTGGCGATTTCGGCCACCAGCATGTCGGTGGCCACGACCTTTTCGGAGATCTCTTTCAGCGAGCGCGCCACCTCGGTGCTGCGCTCGGCGCCACGGCGTGCGCTCTGGATGGCAACGTCGATCTTGTCGGCGGTCTCGCGGGCGGCCGCGGCACTGCGCTGCGCGAGCGAGCGCACCTCGTCGGCCACCACCGCGAAACCGGCTCCAGCCTCGCCCGCGCGCGCTGCTTCCACGGCCGCGTTCAGCGCGAGGATATTGGTCTGGAAGGCAATCTCATCGATGTTCTTCACGATCTTCGAGACATCCGCACTCGCCGCGCCGATCTCCTGCATCGCCTCGGACATCAGCGACATGGTGCCCATCCCGGCACCCGCCTGCGCCCGCGCCGCGGAGGCGAGCTCCTTCGCTTTCTGCGAGTTGTCGGCGGTGGCGCGGATCATCGTGGACATTTCCTCCAGCGAGGAACTGGTCTCCTCGATCGCCGCCGCCTGCTCCGTTGCACCACCGGCAAGCGTCTGGCTGGCGATCGAGACCTGGCGTGCCGCAGATGCGGTGTGACGGGCGCCGCGGTGCAGATCGACGGTGATGCCGCCGAGCGCCGCCGATATGCGCCGCACCGTGATCCACGCCAGCGCGCCGGCGATCACCACGGCCAGCAGAGAACTGATGCCCAGCAACCACATCGTGACGCTGGTCTGCGCACGGCTGGTCTCGGCGATCGTCTGGCCGCGCGTGTAACTGCTGGCGGCGGCGGCCTGTACGGCGGTCAGGAAGCGCGTGTAGTTCGGGTCCTGCACCTCTGTGATCAGACGCTGCTGCTCGATCAGTTGCTTGAACTCGTCGCCGGCCGAATCGCGGTCGAGGGCGTCGATCCTGGCGCGCGTGGCGACGATGGCCTCGTGGGCCTCGCTGATCGCCGCGTAGAGACGGCGCGATTCCTCGTCAGAAATGAAATCGCGCTCGTAGCGGGACAAGGCCGCGACGACCTTTTCCTCGATCGATGCGATATTGGCCTGCAGGGTCTGCGCTACTTCGGGCTCGGCCTCGAGCAGAAGGCTGCGGTCGAGTTGCTGGCGCTGCACCTGAGCCGCAACCTCACCCAGCAGCACCACGCTGGGCAGCGCCTCGTCTGCGAGCCCGCCCACGCTGCTGCGCAGCGAGGCGATGCGCACCAGCGCGAGTGCGCTGATCAGGACGAGCATCAGGAGCAGGACACCCAGCCCTGCGGTGATGCGTCGCGTGATGGTCCAGGTGGTGCTGTTCATGGCGTCTCCGGGCCGCGTGCGGCCGCTGTGGAGGTGAAGGCGGGCAACGTGACGCTGCCCTCCGTGACAAGGATGTTCTGCATCTGCAGCAAGGTGAAGCTGCGCTCGGCCGTGGAGCCCACGCCGAGCAGGTAGGCCGACTCCACCGCGCCCGCGAAATCCGGGGGCGGGTTCAGCTGGGACTCGCCGAGCATCACCACGTCGTCGACGCCGTCGACGATGGTGCCGATGGCTGCGAGATGACGACTGGCGCCCTGCATGTCGAAGAACACGATGCAGGCGCGGTCGGTGTACTCCACCTCCGCCATGCCGAACTTCGCGCGAAGATCGAATACCGGAAGCACGTTGCCGCGCAGGTTGACCACGCCGCGCACGTGCGGCGGCATCAGCGGCACCACGGTGACAGGGCACATGCGGACCACCTCGCGCACCGCGCGGATGGGCACGCCGTAGTGCGAGGCGCCAAGATGGAACGTGAGATAGCGCCCGGGGCGCAGTCCGGTGGGCGCGATCATGACAGCGCTGCCTGAACCGGGCGCGAGACGATGCCCGGCGCCTGCGCACGCGGCGCGCGCAGCAGGGATTCCACGTCGAGGATCAGCCCCACGGAACCATCGCCCAGGATGGCGCCGCCGGAGACCAGTGTCTGCGTGGCAAAGGCGTCTCCCATGTTCTTGATGATCACTTCCTGCTTGCCGAGGATCTCGTCTGCCAGCAGCGCGACCACCACCGTACCGGACTCCACGATGATCAGTATGCCCTCCTCCGGGCGGCTGACGCGCGCTGGTCGTTGCAATGCCGCCCCGAGCCGCAGCACGGGCAAGGAATGGCCACGCACTTCCACCATCTCGCCGTGCTCGTGCACGGTCGCCACCTGGCCGGGGCGCGGACGGAAGGTCTCGCGCACCGAGAGCGAGGGGATGATGAACCTCTGCCCGCCAAGGCCAACCAGCAGCCCGTCGATCAGCGCGAGTGTGAGTGGCAGCCGGATCGTGAAGCAGGCGCCCGCGCCGGGCGTGGAGGCGATGTCCACGTGCCCGCGCAGCGCCTCGATATGTCCTCGCACCACGTCCATTCCCACGCCACGCCCGGAGATATCGGTGACGGTCTCGGCCGTCGAGAGGCCCGGCAGGAAGATCAGCTCCAGCGCTTCCTGATCCCCCACCCGGGCATCGGGCGCGATCAGGTTTTTCTGGATGGCCTTGGCAACGAGCCGCGCGGGATCGAGGCCGCGGCCATCGTCACTCACACGCACCACGATGCCGCCGTGGCGATGGAAGGCCGAGAGTTCGATGGTGCCCGTGGCGTCCTTGCCGGCCGCGAGGCGCTCGGCGGGCGGCTCGATGCCATGATCCACGGCGTTGCGGATCATGTGGATCAGCGGGTCTGCGAGCTTGTCCACGAGCTGGCGGTCGAGGTCGGTGTCTTCGCCCTTCAGCACCAGCCGCACCTGCTTGCCCTGCGCGCCGGCCACGTCGCGCACGAGGCGGGTCATTTTCCGGAACAGCCCGCCCACCGGCACCATCCGCAAGGACAGCGCGTTGTGCTGCAGGCCGCGCGTGATGCGCGAGAGTTTGCGCACGGCGTGCGCGAGCTCCAGATTCGGCGAGCCGCGCACATCGGGGCTCTCCAGTACAAAGGACTGCGCCACCACCAGTTCGCCGACCAGGTTCACCAGATCGTCGAGCTTTGCGGCGTCGAGACGCACGAAGCTGTCGGCAACGGCCTGATCGCGCGCCGGGGCTTTGCCGCCAGCGGTGGGCGCGACCGCTGCTGCGTCGGGCAACGTGCCTGCGCCAGCGGGTGCATCAGCATCACCCGCTGCGCCCTGCGTGCCGGGCGCAGCAGGCGCCGCGACGGGAGCCTCGCCACGCAGTGCCGCCCTCACCAGCGCAAGCACGGCGGCCGCCGGCACGGGGATGGGCTCTGGCGGTTCAACGCCGGACACCTGCGCACCCACGCGGCGGGTGCACTCGGCGAGCACGTCGGCGCCGGCCAGGATGGCGTCGATCACTGCGCGCGTCACGGCGGCCTCGCCGCTGCGCACCAGTTCCAGCAGCGATTCCAGTTCGTGCGCGAAATCGCGCAGTGCATCGAGCTGCAGGAATCCGGCACTGCCCTTGAAGGTGTGGAAGGCGCGGAAGATTGCGTTGATCGCGTCGGCGGCGCCGGGGTTCTGCTCCAGCGTGAGGACGGCCTGCTCGACGGAGCGCAGCAATTCGAGGGATTCGCTGTGGAACTCGCGCAGCAGTTCCAGATCACCGGGGAGCGAGAGGCTCATGGTGGCTGCGCCCGCCTCGACGGGCACCGCGGCGCTGCGCGGTGCGGGGGTGGGCCCTGCATCTGCCTTTGCCACTTCGGGTTTTGCCGAGGGCGACACTGCCTGCGCGGGGACGACCGGATTTGCTGCGGGGGCCGGAGCCGCCTCCCCGATGGAGGGCGGGAGCGGTGGCGACGCCGCACCCGTCGCCGCGGACATCAGGCAATCGATGGCCCAGCCGTGCC
>CAIXOY010000706.1 GCA_903921135.1 uncultured Gammaproteobacteria bacterium | reverse complement strand
CGCTGCGATACCTGCTCTTCTACGGCTCTTGCCTGCGAAGTGGAAATCTTCATGACGGCTTGGTCGATCTGTACGCCGTGGTCGATGGTTATCGTCATGCGGGGCTGGGACCCGTGGCCGCCCTTGCGAACAGGATGCTTGCACCTAACGTCTATTACCTGGAAACACCTTCCGCCTTCGGCTCCGTGCGCTGCAAGTACGCCCTCTTTTCCGACGCAGCCCTCGCGCGTGGCGTAGGGCGTGAAACAACGGAAAGCTATGTCTGGGGCAGGCTCTGCCAACCCGTGGCAGTGGCGTGGGCAGCAGACGAGGCAGCGCTGGCCAGCGCACGCAGCGCGCTGCACCGGGCCACGATCACATTCCTCGACGAATCCCTCCCCGTCGCAGACGAAAAAGGCTACATCGCCGATATCTGGGCGACAGGGCTTGCCTGCAGTTACGCGACCGAACTGCGCAGCGAATCACCGGGCCGCGCCGCGACTATTGCGGAGCAGTACGCCGCATACATGGCGGAGGCGACTGCGGTTGTCGCATCTGAACTGCGGTGGCCGCTTCGTGTGGGCGGGGAATTCTTCACCTGCGTGATTGCGGATGCGGAGCGCCTGAAAGCAGCGCGACGCTGGTCGCGGCGACGGGTGCAGGGGAAGTTGCTGTCGGTGCTGCGCCTGTTGAAAGCGCTATTCACCTTTGACGGCGGTCTGGACTACATCGCGTGGAAACTCGAACGGCACACGGGAAGGCCTGTCGATATCCCCGCGCGCGTACGCAAGTTCCCGCTGCTGTTCGTGTGGAGCTTCATGTGGAAGCTACGGCGCGAGGGCTACTTCCGGTGAGCGCGCCCCGCATCTGGCTGGTGCTGGGCGACAAGCCCGGAGACAACGCGCAGGTCGAGATCGTTGCAGACGCGATGGGCCTGCCGGTTGAACGCAAGCGCGTGATCCCGCGCGCGGAATGGGTGCTGGGCAAGCCCCGCATAGAGGCCTCGATCGACCATCTCGATTCGGCCCGATGTGACCCGCTTGAACCACCGTGGCCGGATCTCATCCTCACCATTGGCCGTCGGCCAAGCATGGCCGCACTCTGGATCCAGGAGCAGTCGCGCGGGAAGAGCCGCATCGTCCTGTTCGGTCCACCCAAGCGCTGGCCCGAGCGTTTCTCGCTGATCGTGGCGCCTGCACAGTACCGGCTCACGGGAGCGGCCAATGTGTTCCCTATCCGGTTCCCGCTGATGCGCAGCAACGCGGCGGGTATCGAGGCCGCGCGCCTTGCGTGGTCCGAGCGTCTGGGCGCGCTGCCCCGACCGCTGACAGCCCTGCTGGTGGGCGGGCAAACGAAGCCCTACAGGCTGGACGCGCGATTCGCGGCAGAGCTTGCTGAGCAAGCAAGAGCGCTCGCGAGCCCCGGATCGCTGTACGCAAGCACCAGCCGGCGAACACTGCCCACCGCTGTCGATGCGCTCGCGAGCGGACTGCCGCCTGACACGCCCCTTTTCCGTTGGGCACCCGACGCGACCGACAACCCTTATCTGGGTCTTCTCGCGTTGGCAGACCGTTTCATCGTGACCGGCGACAGCATCTCGATGATGGTGGAGGTGGCACGCCTCGGGAAACCGCTAGCCATCGCCGCACTGCCCTACCGCAATCTTGCGGCGGGCATCTTTCACCGCTGGGTGAACGCCTCCACGGGGGTGCCCGCAGCACTCAGGGCCGCCGGCATCACGCGGGGAGCGCGGGATCTCTCGGCGATGCATAGGGTGCTCTACGACAGAGGTCTCGCCGCTCCGATGGGCGAAGGCTTTCCGGAGCCAGGCAGAGAGCCACTGGAAGACGAGTTGCCCCGTGTTGCGGCAGCCGTCCGCGCGCTCCTGCAACTCTGACAGCACCCCTGCGCTGGCGGCTCGTGCATGGGGCTGCTACGGTTCCGGCTTCAAGCGTCCGCGGCCTGCGCGGGCAGTTTCCGGAGTTCCACATGTTCAAGAAAATCCTCAAGCGGACCCGCAACATCCTGCGCTATGGCCTCAGCGAAGAGGGCCGTGCACGCAAGCGCGCCGACAAGGCCGCCGCGCGCGACAAGCGCTTCGAGTCCGGACTCTGGGAGCGCGACGGCGAACTTGCCCGGCGCAAGTACGGCTCCTATGAGGAATATGTCGAACATCAGGCGGCCAAGCTGGACAACATCGTGCACCGCCTGGAGGAAACCCGCTCCGAGGACTACGCGGATTTCGTTCGGCGCGTCGAGGGTTGCGCAGCGCTGCGCAAAGCAAGGAACGTGCTCGG
>CAIXOY010000705.1 GCA_903921135.1 uncultured Gammaproteobacteria bacterium | reverse complement strand
GCAGCAGTACATCCACCATGGGCCGGAGCAACAGCGCATCCAGCTTCAGCGAGGCCATACGCGCGTGGTAATGCGTGCGGCTCTGTTCCTCGAAACGTTCGCCAAAACGCCCGAGCTGCCGCGTGAGTTGCACCACGCGGATGCCACCGATGCTCTCCGAAAGGTTTGCGTTGATCTGCGCCAGCGCCGCGCGCACAGCGCGGAAACGCGGCCCGCTCGCGCGCTGGTAGAACCACATCACCGTGAGCGCGAGCGGCAGGAACACGAGGCATGGAATCGCGAGTCGCCAGTCGAGCAGCAGCATGGCGATGGCCATGCCGATCACGCGCGCGCTGTTCGCCACCAGCACGCCGAGCACGTTCAGGTAGAAATCCTTCACCGCCTCGGTGTCGTTGGTGAGCCGCGAGACCACCACGCCAACCGGCGTACGATCGAACCATGCCACCGGCAGCCTGAGCGCCGTGTGGAAGGCGTTGCGGCGGATCTCGGCCACAGCAGCGAGCGCGATGCGTGCCAGCACCACGCCCTGTGCATAGCCCGCGGCGGCGCCCACGCCCTGCAATCCGGCATAAGCCAGCGCCAGCAGCAGGATCGCGCCCAGCGGGTAACTCCCCGTCTGCACATGCGCGTCGATGAACTGCCGGATGAGCAGCGGCGCCCCCACCTCGGCACCGGCCGCGGCCAGCACCAGCACCACGGCCAGTGCGAAGCGGCGGCGATCGCGTGTGGCAAGCGCGAGCAATCGCGGGAAAGGATTCGCGCTCATGCGAGCCGCTCCGCCACGGCGGCGAGTTGCTGATAGCGCCAGGTCTCGGCGTACCAGCCTCCCTGCGCGAGCAGTTCCGGGTGTGTGCCGCGCTCGGCCACCGCGCCCTCGCGCAGCACCAGGATTTCGTCGGCGGCCTGCACCGCCGAGAGCCGGTGGCTCACGATCACCCGCGAGAGGTGACGGGTGTGGCTCTCGAGCGCCGCGAGGATCGCGTGCTCAGTCTCGGCATCCACCGCCGAGAGCGAATCGTCCAGCAGCAGCAGACGGCACTCCGCGAGCAGGGCACGCGCAAGACACAGGCGCTGGCGTTGACCGCCCGAGAGCGTCACGCCGCGCTCGCCCACTTCGGTATCGAGCCCCGCAGGAAAGCCCGCCACATCGCTCTCGAGGGAGGCGAGGCGCAGCATCTGCAGCACCTCGTCTTCGGAAGCATCGGGGCGGGCGAGCGCGAGGTTCTCGCGCAGGCTCGCCGAAAAGAGCACCGACTCCTGCGGCACGCAGCCCACGGCATCACGCAGTGCATCCAGCGTGTATTCGCGGATGTCGTGCTGGCCCAGGCGGATCCTCACGCCCGGCGCGTCGTAAAACCGCGCGAGCAGCGCGAGCAAGGTGGATTTGCCGGCGCCCGTGGGGCCCACCACGCCCACCGTGCGCCCCGCCTCCAGCGTGAAGCGCACATCGCGCAGCGCGGGCTGATCGCGGGCCGGGTAATCGAAGCTTGAGATGTGCACCTCGAGACGATGATCCTCCACCCGCGCGAGCGTGCCGGTATCCGGCACCGCGGAGGGGGTGTCGAGGAACTCGCGGATGCGCTCCCACGCCGCCTTGCCGCGCTGCACGAGGTTCGCCATCCAGCCGAAGGCGAACATGGGCCACACCAGTTGCCCCAGATAGAGCGTGAAGCTGGTGAGCTGGCCCACGGTGAAGCGGCCGGCATCGATCAGCCACGCACCCGCGCCCACGCTGATGACGAAAGACGCGCCCACGGTGAGGTAGATGATCGGGTCGTAGCGGGCATCGATGCGCGAGACCGCGAGGCTCGCAGCGTTCGCTGCATCGGAGGCCTCACCGAAGACACGCTCGGTGTGGGCTTCGGCGCCCAGGCCTCGCAGCGCCCTGAGACCTCCCACGCTCTCCTGCGTGACCGCGTTCAGGGTGCTGAACGCGGCCTGTGAAGTGTCGAAGCGCGTGTGCAGGGCCGTGCCCAGGCTCCACATCGCCCAGCTCATGAACGGCCACGGCGCGAGTGCAAGCAGAGTGAGCGTTGGGCTGAGGACCAGCGCCATCATTGCCAGGACCAGGAGGCCGGTCATCAGACCGTCGAAAATGGAGAGCACAGCCTCGCCTGCCGTCATTTCGACGGCCTGCACATCATTGGTGGCGCGGGCCATCAGATCCCCCGCCGGGAAGCCTGCGAGCGCCGCGGGCGAGAGCTGCAGCAGGTGGCGGTAGATGTCGCGGCGCAGTTCGAGGCTCAGCAGATAAGAGGCGCCGTAGAGCGTGCGCCGCCAGAAGTATCGGCACACGTAGATGCCGCAGGCGCAGGCAACAATGCCGAGCGCGTGCAAGCGCAGCCCCGCCGCGTCCAGCGTGCCGGCCACGATGCCGTCCACCACCCGGCCGATGATCAAGGGCGGCAGCAAGGCAAGCACAGCCACGCCGCTGAGCAGGCCGCCCGCGAGGCAATAGCTGCGCCAGTGCGCGCGGAAGAAGCCGCGCAGCGTCCAGAAGATATCCATGGCGCGGGATGATGACCGATCAGCCCGCCCCGGGGCGCGGAAAAATTGCCCGGCGAAGGAATGGCCGCGCAGGCCGCGTCTCAGCCTGCGGAAGACAAGAGACGGCCAATGACCACGCAAGCTGCGAAGATGTCCGCTCTGACATGGAGTGGACTGCCGGGAATCATGTCCGGATCCGGTGACGATACGGGAACTGAACCCAGCGACGAAACGCTGGTGGCGGCCGTAGCGCGTGGTGAGGAGCGCGCACTCGAACTGCTGATCCGGCGTCATGGCGGCTGGGCGGCGCGGTTCGCGGAGCGGCTGACCGGCAACGCCGCGATGGCAGACGAGGTGGTACAGAACGGCTTCCTCAAGATCTGGCAGAAGGCCGGGACATGGGAAGGCCGCTCGCGCTTCAGCACCTGGTTCTACCGCGTGCTGCACAATCTGGCGATAGACCAGCTGCGCGCGCAACGCAACGACCACGACGAACTCGATGAATCGCTGCACGACGAACGCGCCGGGCCGCAACGCCTGGCCGAGCGCGATCAGCGCGATGCCCGGGTGCGTGCGGCTCTGGCCACACTGCCCGAGCGCCAGCGGCTGGCGCTGGTGCTCAGCCACTACGAGGGCTGCTCGCAGGCCGAGGCCGCGGCGATCCTCGGGATCGGCGAAGGCGCACTCGAATCATTGCTTTCGCGGGCGCGCGCCACACTGCGCAACGCCCTGTCCGATGAAAGGGGAGACATCACATGAACACAGCCGGACTGGAGCGCGCACGCGAGTTGCTCTCGGCCTACGGTGCGTCACGCGGACGCTGGCCCGAATCCGAACGCGGGCTGCACGATCTGCTGTCGCAAAGCCCAGAAGGCCGGGCCTGGCTCGCCGAGGCCGCGGTGCTCGATCTGGAGCTCGATGCCTTCCTCCCGCGCCCCGCCGATCCGCTTCGTCCAGCCCGTATCCTGAAAGCCGCTCGGGCAGAGGCCGGGCGACGGCGCATGGTGCGCTGGATCTCGCTCGCCTATGCCGCCTCGATGGTGCTGGGGCTTTCGCTGGGGTACGGGCTCAGCATGGAGCCCGGCACAGACGAGAACCACGGCGGCTTTCTGATCGGCACCACCGTGATCGAGGAGTTCCTGTGAAGCTCCCGGGCTGGCTGATCAAGCCCGCAACGCTGGGCGCACTGCTCGCCGCATCCTTGGCTGCCAATCTGTTCCTGGGCGGTATCGTAGCTGGCCACTTCGGCGCCGCGAGGATGCGTCCACCACCGCTTTTCGCCCCCGGGGCCGACACCCTTTTTCGGCTGATACCCGACCGGGAACGGCGCGCGATGCGCGAGCACCTGCACGCGCATCATCCGGAAGTCATGGAGACACATCTGCAGATGCGGAAACTCCACCAGGACATCACCCGGGAACTGGGTAAGGACGACCCTGATCGCAAGCTGCTCGAGCACAAGCTGGCCGAGGTGCGCGAGGGCGTGGAGCTACTGGAAAAATCGATGCACATGGCCTTTCTGGACACCGTGCTCACGCTGCCCGTGCAGGAGCGGCGCGGTCTTCTGAACGAGATGCGGCGGCAACCGCCCAGAGGCATGCCACCGCCTGCAGGCGGGCCGGGGCGTCGTGACGGGCTTCGTCCACCAGCCAGCGGCGCCGATGCTGATGATGCACCGCAGGGGCCACCGCCCGGAGAGGACGACGAGCCCCCGGTGGACTGAGTCGCTACGCGTTCAGCCTTTAAGCACGGAGTGCAGGTCGGGCGCGTGGAGCAGGCGTTCCGCCCATGCGTCCAGCTCCGACAGGGTGGCGTTATGCAGCCGGTCATGGGTCGCAGCATCGAGCGGGCCAAAGCGGGCGGTCAGGAGGCGTTCCAGAAGTCGCATCTGGCCATTGAGTGTGCCTTGGGCCAATCCTTCCGCCTGCCCCTCGGCACGTCCCTCAGCCAGTCCCACTGCTCGTCCCTCGGCACGTCCCGCTGCCCGTCCCTCGGCTAATCCCTCAGCCAATCCCTCAGCTCGGCCCTCGGCCATTCCCTCTGCTCTACCCGCGACCAGCGCCGCTGCCCGCGCCTCCCGCGCCTCCTGTACCTCACGGCGCAGGACCTGCTCGTCCATGATCGCCATCTCGCG
>CAIXOY010000704.1 GCA_903921135.1 uncultured Gammaproteobacteria bacterium | reverse complement strand
GTGCCGTCCTCGGCGGCACGCCGGAGCAAGTGGAAAACGCGGCGGAAATCGGCATGGAACACCACCTCGGCCTCACCTGCGACCCGGTGGGCGGCCTGGTGCAGATCCCGTGCATCGAGAGAAACGCCATCGCCTCGGTGAAAGCCATCAACGCCGCGCGCATGGCGCTGCGCGGTGATGGCACGCACTACGTGAGCCTCGACAAAGTCATCAAGACGATGCGTGAGACGGGCGCCGACATGATGAGCAAATACAAGGAGACCGCGCGAGGCGGCCTCGCGGTCAACATCGTCGAGTGCTGAAGCGGCGCCCGGACCGCACACCGGGCGCCTGAACCATCAGCGCGGAGGCGCCATGCCGGGTGGCATGCCCGGCATACCGGGTTGCGGCGCTGCGGTATCACAGGCTTCCTTGCGCTCGCCGTGCATCTTCATGGCCATCTCGCCGTCGGCGGAGCTGAATGTCCACTCGGCATCCATCGTGGTTTCCGTGACCGTTGACGAGCCTTTGCCTTTCATCTCGTCGGGGGGCGGACAGGACATCTCGAAGCTGGTGGTATTGCCGTTGGTCTGCAGGTTGCTCACGGTGCACTTGCCCTGCATGGGAGGGGTCTTCTCGGACGTCTCGGCCAATTGGCAGCGCTTCACGGCTGGCATGGGCATGTTCATGCCGGACATCTGCATGCTGCTCGTGTACTCCCAGATGTAACCATCGCCAGGCTTGGCGAACGCCGAAGGCGCCGAGAGCATAAGGGTGGAAAGAGCGAGCCCGGTGAGAGTGCGTATCGAGCGCATGGGGAGGTTCTCCTTGCAGGGTTGCGATGAACTGCGCTGAGGCAGTTGGCCGATCATAGATCAGCCGCCAGAGCGATGCGCGCTCCGGGACACGCATCAGCCATCCGGGCACCAGCTCCCATGAAAACCCGCAGGCACCCGCACCGGCAGATGTACGGTGGCCACCGGCTCTCCCGCAATATCAGCGGCATCCAGAATCACGAGATCACTGCGATCCGTGGCCCGATCCAGCCGCAGCGCCATGATCCAGCCATCGTCTTCTGCTGCATCCGCGCGGCGCGGGACGAACACGGGCTCCCCGAATCCCTTGCCCTCACCTTCGTCACGCAGCGCGCTCGCACCGCTCTGCATGTCGTAACGCACAATCGCGCGCTGCGCGAAACCGCGCCCGGGCATTGATGCATAACCGTAGCGATACGGCAGGCCCGTGAGGCGTTCGTCGATGCGCGGAAACTCCACGGGGCGCTCGTCCAGACGCGTCGCGCGGAAGCTGCGCCGCGCGGGATCGAGCATCCAGCGCTCCAGCACCGGGCGCCCTTCCATCGGGCCGCGCTGCTCGGTGGCGAACATGCGCGGATGACGCACCACGTCGACATGCACGAGACCGTCGGCCGTATCGAAAGCGTTCATGGGGTGGAAGACATAACAGGACTCGGTCTCGATCCAGACGATGTCATCCGCTCCGCCCTCGCGCGGGAGCAAACCGATGCGCGGCACGTAGTCGGGATCCCAGCGGTACGGCAAGGGCGCGCCCGCCACCGCAGCGGCGTGGTTGAAGGTGCAGGGTTGGTCGAAGACCAGCGCGTAGCGCTCGGTGATTGCCATGTCGTGGATCATGGGGGCGCCGGGCAGCGGAATATCCACCGTGCGCCGCACACGGCCATCCGCACCAACGACGAGGTACTGCACTCGGTTGCCCCAGGCCCAGAAGTAACCCATCGCGTGCCATTCGCCCGTGGCCGGATCACGCTTGGGATGTGCGCTGAAGGGCCCGGGCAAGGTGCCACCGAAATCCGCCACGCTGACGGTATCGAGATCGAAGGAAAGTTCCACCGGCGGGCTGCCGCCCTCCACCAGCGCGAGCGTACGGCCCGCGTGCACCATCACGTGGGTGTTGGCCGAGAACACCCCGTGCCCCGGAGGCCAGGGATTGGGGCAGCGCGGCTCGCCCAGCACATCGGTGACGTCCGGCGTGCGCACGTAGCGGTTGCGGTACCACTCGGCGCGACCCTCGCGCAGACGTATGCCGTGGACCATGCCGTTGCCGAGAAACCAGTGGTGCGTGCTCTCGTTCACCGCGGCGATCGGGTTGGGGCCGTTGCGCAGGAAACGCCCGCAGAGCCCGGGCGGGATCGCGCCGGTCACACGCAAATCGAAAGCGGTGGTTTCCTCGCGGACAGGTGCGAATTCACCATGCAGAAAAGGGTGCGCTGTTGCGGGGTTTGCCACCAAAAAATCTCCACGCGGATTGATGAGCCGATTGTGCGCGCCGCGGCCCTCTGCGTGGTAGTGCCCGCGGTTCAGGCGGACTGGCGCAGTCCCGCGAGCGATTCGTCAGCAACGATCTCCGCGAGCAACCACCGCTCGAAGGCGACGAACTTCGCTTGCGCACGCATCTCGTTGCGACAGGCCAGGAACCAGCGGTTGGGGTTGGTCACGCGCTTGCCCGCAAACACCTCCACCAGCGTGCCGGCCTTGAGATCGCGCTCCATGTAGGGCTGCTGCCCGAGCGCCACACCGATGCCGCGCACCGCGCTTGCGAGCGCCACGTCGTAGCTTTCGAAGCGCAGGCCCGCCGGCTGCGGCGGCAGCTCGAGGCCGTGCGCGCGGAACCACGCAGGCCAATCGTCGGCGGAGGGATAGACCTGCAGCAAATCCTGCCCTGCAAGGTCGGCAGGCTCGCGCAACTCGGGATGATCCGCGAGGTAGGCCGGGCTGCAGACAGGGAACAGCTCGCAGCCGAACAAGGGCTCGTAATGCACACCCGGCTGCTCGGGCTGGCCGATGATGATGGCGGCATCGATATCGGCCTGCGAAAACTGCGGGTCCTGCTGCGCAGTATGAAGATGCACGCGGAAGCCGGGACAAGCCTCCTGGAAACGCGAGAGCCGCGGCAGGAGCCAGCGCATCGTGAAGGTGGAATAGACCTGCAGCGTGAGCACGCTGTCGGAACGCCCCTGCAGCAGCCGCGCCGTGCCCTCGGCGATGCCATCGAAGGCCACACTCAGCACCGGCATGTAGAGCTTGCCCGCAGCGGTGAGTTCGAGCCCGCGTACCTTGCGCACGAAGAGCGTGATGCCGAGGGCATCCTCCAGCCCCTTCACCTGGTGGCTCACCGCCGACTGCGACACGCAGAGCTCCTCGGCCGCAGCCTTGTAGCTCATGTGACGGGCCGCCGCCTCGAAGGCGCGCAGCGCATTCAGCGAGGGTAGGCGCCGGCGCATAGAGTCTCAGGCCTGCAGCGGCAAGCCGCGCGCGATGCGCTTTTCCGTGTCGAAGAACGGCGGCTCCGTGATGACTGCTTGTTGCACGCCCGTGTCGGTATCGACGTCGATGCGCGTGCCTGCCGCTGGCGCTGCGCCTTCGAAACGCAACAGCGCGATCCCGCAACCAAGCTCCGGCGACCGTGCCGACGCCGTCACATGGCCCGTTATGCCGGAAGCCGAGACCACCGGCGCACCGCGCCGCGGCACGCCCGCCTCGCAACGTAAACCCGTGAGACGCAGCGTGCGGTCGCAACGCTCCAGCGCATCACGCCCGATGAAATCACCGCGATCCATGTCGACGAAGCGCCCGAGCCCCGCCTGCCAGGGGTTCAGGCTGGTGTCGATGTCGGTGCCGTAGTCGAGGATGCCGGCCTCGATGCGACGTGCCGTCATGGAGGCGAGCGAGGCCGCCTGCAGGCCGAAGGCCGCGCCGCGCTCGAGCAACAGCTGCCAAAGCTCGCCGTTCTGCGCGCCATCGATGGGCGTGTAGATCTCGAAGCCCAGTTCGCTCGTCCACCCGGTGCGCGAGAGCACCACCGGCTGCCCCGCGATGCTCGCGTGCGCAACGCCGAAATAGCGCCAGTCGGGCCCCGGAGCGGGATCTGCCACGGCCTGCAGGATGTCTAGGGATCGCGCGCCCTGTACCTGCAGCACCCACATGCCCGGATCGAAGACGCGCACGTCCATGCCGATCGCGTGCGCCTGCAGCCAGGGCAGGAATTCGCCATCGGCCATCACGTACCAGAATCGGTCTTCCGCGAGCCGCATCAGCACGCCGTCCATCAGCAGGCCGCCGCTCATATCGCAGGCAAGGCCATAGGCCGCGCGGTTTACGCCCAGGTTGCCGGTGCGGCGCACCAGCACCTTGTCGAGCAGCGCCACGGCATCCGGGCCGCTGATCTCGAGCGGGCGCTCGGGGACGTCGTAGAGGATCGCGTTGTGGCGCAGGCGCCAGTACTCCGCAAGCGTGTCGCCGCCCAGATCGAGCGGGTAGAGGCGCTGGTTGTAGACGCCGTAGCGGGCCTCGGGGCAGTCGTAGAAGCGGAAGAACGGCGAGCGCAGGAAGCGGTGGCTCGAGATGTTCAGTACGCCGCCGGCGACCTTGGGTGCGGGGGATTGGCTCATGCGTGTGGTTCCTGTCAGATGCTGAAGCCGCCCAACTTGGTATCGAGGTATTCCTCGATGCCCTGGCGTGCGCCCTCGCGGCCGAGGCCGCTGTCCTTGATGCCACCGAAAGGCGCCGCGGCGCTGGTGGGGTTGATGTCGTTGATGCCGACCATGCCGAACTGCAGCGCCTCGAACATGCGCATCGCCCGCGCGAGGTTCTGCGTGTACACGTAGGAGGCGAGCCCGTAGTGGGTGTCGTTCGCCATGGCGAGCGCTTCCTGCTCGGTGTCGAAGAGGATCACCGGTGCCACCGGGCCGAAGGTCTCTTCGCGGTAGATGCGCATCGCGGGCGTGACCGCGCTGAGCAGCGTGGGCGCATAGAAAAACCCGCGTTCGAGGCCGCCATCCCTCAGGCGCCTGCCACCCGTGTGCAGCGTCGCGCCCAGAGCAAGCGCGTCCTGCACCTGTGCCTCGACCTTGTCGATGGCGCGCTGGCTGAAGAGTGGTCCTACCGTGCTTTTGTCGTCCATGCCATCGCCGGCTCGCTGCGCCGCGACGCGCGCTTCGAGCGTGCGCAGGAAAGGCTCGGCAATCGAGCGCTGCACGAAGATGCGATTCGGGCTGATGCAGGCCTGCCCGGTGTTCAGGAACTTGACCGCGACCGCGCCCTTGGCCGCATGCACCGGATCGGCGTCCTCGAAGACGATGAACGGCGCGTGGCCGCCGAGCTCCAGCGACACGCGCTTGAACTGCGCCGCGGCGCGCTGGTAGAGCATTCGCCCCACCTCGGTGGAACCGGTGAAGCTCAGCTTGCGCACGCGCGGATCCGTGCAGAACACCTCGCCGACGGGCGCGGGATCGGATGTCGTAACGAGGTTGGCAACGCCAGCAGGAATGCCCGCCTCTTCCAGAATGCGGAAGACCGCCATCGCGCAGAGGGGCGTGGATTCCGCGGGCTTCAGCACGATGGTGCAACCGGCCGCAAGCGCGGGCGCCACCTTGCGGGTGATCATCGAGACGGGGTAGTTCCAGGGCGTGATCGCGCAGACCACGCCCACCGGCTCGCGCCGCACGAGGAATCGCTGATCCGCGCGCGCCGAGGGGATGATCTCGCCGTAGACGCGCTTGGCTTCCTCGGCAAACCAGAGCAGGAAGTCCGCGGCGTACTTCACCTCGGTCAGCGCCATCTTGAGCGGCTTGCCCTGCTCGGCGGTCATCAGGCGCGCGAGTTCCTCGCGTTTGGCCATCATGAGTTCCCAGGCGCGGTAGAGCTTGGCCGAGCGCTCATAGGCACCCGCTGCAGCCCATGCCGGGAAGACTGCACAGGCGGCATCGATGGCCGCGCGGGCATCGGCTGCGCCACCATCAGGTGCGGTTCCTATCTGCTCCCCGTTGGCAGGGTTGTGGACAGCAAAGGCGCTGCCCCCGGAAGGCCACTGGCCATTGATGTACATGGGTGAGCTTTCCTCATTGAGGGGCCACGGAAGGGCCCGCCGGGGGCCAGTGTACGCAGCTCGATTTCCATCGCAACGCTACAGTCCGTGGCGGTGGCTGTACCAGCCGTGCAAGACCTGATATTCCTTGGCTCATGCATGAGTTTAAGTACGCCATGGGCGAGGCCGTGGGGGCTTGGCCGATCAGCCAACGGAGGCCTAGATTGGACGCCATGACGATACAGCGCTCACTGCTCAATCGAAGCCTCGAAGGACTGCGCCGCGCGTGGGCGGAACTGAACACCTCTCTGCGCGGTGAGACGGCGTGGTCACTCGCCTCTGACTTGCCGGACGCCGATCTCGCATTCCTCCGCGATCGCGTACGGGCCTGCCTTGCGATGAGCGGCGCCGAGTACGCAAGGCGTGCCGAAGCCACGCGCATCGGACACGCCTATGCGGCCCTGAGTGCAACGGGGCGTACACGCTTCCTCAGGCTGCTGGGCACGGAGTTCGGCACTGACGAGAGCGCGATCGACACCGCCATAGAGGCCTGGCGCACATCCCGCAGCCCGGCCGCGCGCGCGGCGCTGCGCGAGTCCCTGTCCTCGCCACGTGTGCGCTTGCTCACGCTGCTGAACTCGCTGCCCGAGGGCATCAAGTTCCTGGTCGACATGCGCGGTGAACTACTCGATGTCGCCGGCCAGGACGAGGCGCTCGGCGAGG
>CAIXOY010000703.1 GCA_903921135.1 uncultured Gammaproteobacteria bacterium | reverse complement strand
CTGATGGCGTTGGACTTCACGAACTTCGCCACTTTCCAGGCGAAGAGCAGATCGCGCATCTCGGCCTCGGTGGGCGCGCGCGCGCTCACCACCTTCGGCTCCGACTGCAGTGCGAGGTCAGCGTCCTGCACCAGCAGCCCGCCCGTGACGCGCTTGTAGTCGAGGCGCGCAAGCGGCTGCGCCGGCCACTCGCCGCAGACCAGCAGGCGCACGTTTTTCTTGGCCGCGACGGCAGCCACTGCCTCAGCGCTCGCCGAGGGGGCGATGATCACTTCCACGAACTGCCGGTCGACGATCAGTTCGGCCGTGTCGGCATCGAGCTCACGGTTGAAGGCGATGATCCCGCCGAAGGCGGATTCCGTGTCGGTGGTCCAGGCGTGCTCGTAGGCCTCGCGCAGTGTGGCCGCGGTGGCCACACCGCAGGGATTGGCGTGCTTCACGATCACGCAGGTCGGTGCGTCGAACTGCTTGACGCACTCGAGCGCGGCGTCGGTGTCGGCGATGTTGTTGTACGAGAGCTCCTTGCCCTGCAGTTGCCGTGCCGTGGAGATGCTCGCCTCGCCCTGGCGGTGCTCGACGTAGAAGGCGGCTGCCTGGTGCGGGTTCTCGCCGTAGCGCATCTCCTGCGCCTTGCGGAACTGCGTGCTGAAGGTGCGCGGGAAGCGCGTGGTCTCCCCGGTGGTGAGGCAGCCCAGGTGATTCGCGATTGCACCGTCGTATCGCGCTGTGTGCTCGAAGGCTTTCACGGCGAGGTCGAAACGGGTGGCCAGCGTGGTACCGCCTTCAGCCTGCAACTCGGCGACCACGCCTGCGTAGTCGGAGGCATCCACCACGATGGCCACGTCGCGGTGGTTCTTGGCAGCGGAGCGCACCATGGTCGGGCCGCCGATGTCGATGTTCTCGATGGCGGTCGCAAGATCGCAATCGGGGCGCGCGACCGTCTGCTCGAAGGGGTAGAGGTTCACCGCCACCAGATCGATGGGCGCGATGCCGTGCGCGTCCATCACGCTATCGTCCTGTCCGCGCCTGCCGAGGATGCCGCCGTGGACCTTCGGGTGCAGGGTCTTCACACGGCCGTCCATCATCTCTGGGAAGCCCGTGTAGTCCGAGACCTCACGTACGGGGATGCCGTTCTGCGCCAGCAGTTTGTGCGTGCCGCCAGTAGACAGGAGCTCGATGCCCAGCGCCGCGAGCGCCCGCGCGAAGTCGACGATGCCCGTCTTGTCCGAGACGCTGAGCAGCGCACGGCGTACGGGGCGGAGTTCGGTAGTCTCGGTCATCAGCAGTGCACTCCCCGTAGCCTGTGTAGGGTTGCGCTGCGGCCGTTCACAACAGGCCGTAGCGTTTCAGTTTTTTGCGGAGCGTGCCGCGGTTCAGCCCCAGCACAGTGGAGGCCAGCGTCTGGTTGTTGCGCGTGTAGCGCAGCACGGCCTCGAGCAGGGGGGCCTCGACCTCCTGCAGCACCATGTCGTAGACGTCCGTCACCATCTGGCCGTCGAGTTGGGTGAAGTAGTTTTCAACGGCCACTTCCACGTGCTGACGCAGCGAACGGGAGCCGGGCTCCGTGTCGGCCGGCGGTGGTTGCGTGGCCGGTTTCCCGGGCGCCCGCACACCGCGACGCACAGTCTTCTGCCTGCTCATGCGGCCAGCGCCTCCCGCTGCTGGCGGCACAGGAAATGGCTCCGCAGGGCCGCCAGTTGCCCTTTGCCGGAGTCGATCTGGTGGAAGGCGCGCAGGAATTCCCGCTCGCCCTCGGTGTCGGCGAGATACCAGCCCGCGTGCTTGCGTGCGATGCGCAGCCCCTGCTGCTCGCCGTAAAACGCGTGCAGGAGTTCGATGTGCTCGAGGAGAAGCGCGTCGATCTCCGTGGCGGCCGGCGCATCGCAGGCCTTGCCGGCGAGTGCCGCATCGATGCTGCCACAGAGCCAGGGCCTGCCCTGGGCTGCGCGGCCGATCATCACGCCCGCCGCGCCGGTGTGCGCGAGCACGGCTGAAGCCTGCGCCGCGCTGCGGATGTCGCCGTTCGCCAGCACGGGCAGCTGCACGGCGCGCACGATCTCGCGCACCGTGTCGAACTCGGCCTGGCCTTCGAAGCGGCAGGCGCGGGTGCGCCCGTGCACGCTGAGCAGCCGGATGCCGCTGTCTTGCGCGATCCGCGCGATGCGCACGCCATTGCGCAATTCCGGGCTCCAGCCCGTGCGCATCTTCAGCGTGACGGGCAATTCCGGTACCGCTGCCACTACCGCCGAGAGGATGGATGCCACCAGCGTTTCGTCGCGCAGCAGCGCGGAGCCCGCGCCCTTGCCGCAGACGTTCTTGGCGGGGCATCCCATGTTGATGTCGATGATGTGCGCGCCCAGGTCGGCCTGCGCGCGCGCGGCGTCTGCCATCTGCGCGGGATCGTTGCCGGCGATCTGGATCCACAGCAGCGGGAACCCGCCGCGCCCCGTCAGACGGTGGCGTGATTTGCGCGTGCCCCAGAGGCTGCGGTCCGCGGAGATCATCTCGGCGATGCCGGCCTGTGTGCCCAGGCGCGCGCACAGCTGCCTGAACGGCTGGTCGGTGACGCCCACCATGGGGGCGAGCACCACCCGCGTGGCGACGGAATGGGGGCCGATCTGCAGCACGGCTGTCTCGGGTGTGTGGTCAGGGGAACGGGGACGCGGATCATAGCCCCGCCCGCTCTGGCGGTGAAGCCTTGACAGCCCGCCGCGCAGGCGCGGCGGTATTCAGCGACCGGGGGATTCGATCAGGCGCAATTCGTAGTTCGTGGCGCGCTCGCCGGGGTCGGGCATCTCGATGTGAACCTTCAGGATTTCGCCGGGCAGCATCCTGCCCTCGCGCAACGCGGCCGCGAGCAGGTACTCGCGCGGACTGAACACGCGGTTCGTCACGGGTGTTCCCTGGATGTCCGAGAAGTCGATGCGTATTCCGGGGAATGCCTGCGCAAACTCTGCGCGGTTCACGATGCTCGCATCGATCAGCAGGGTGCCGGGCCGGGCGGGGTCGGGGCGCACCAGCAGCCCTTCACTGCGGATGCGGCGCAGGTCCCGGAAGGGCGGCAACTCGCAGCCGAGCATTGCGCACAACCGCTCGTAGCGCGGTCGCAGGGCCGGGTCCTGCGCGTGGCGCTCGCGCCCAAGCCATATCTGCTGCAGCGCGATCAGCAGCGTGGCAATCAGCAGACCCGCCGACCACGCAAGAAGCCGGCGCCGCACGCCGGCCTCCGTGCGCTGCTCGCGCGGGAGTTCGACCGGGACCCGCGGCGTGATCAGGACGGGCGCAGGCGTAGCGGTGATCTCCGCCGTCCCGGCTGCCGGCGTGGCCTCTGGTGCTGTGGCATCGTCTTCGATTTCAGGAGCTGTTGGCGCAGGAGGCACCGCCTCCTCGCGAGGCTCGCCGTTCAGGAGCCCTGCGATGTAGTCCTCGTCGATGCTCCGGCTGCTGGCGGCAGGCGCGGCCGTCACCGTCTTAACTGCGTGTTCCCGCGCATCGAAAACGGCATCGCAGGCGCTGCATCGCACCAGGCCATCGGCGGCTTCGATCTGCGCGGGGCCCACGCGGAATGCGGTACCGCAACCCGGGCAGGCGGTCGCGAACGCGCTCACGGCAGTTCCGGTGCCGCCGCGTCGGCGCGGCGCTCCATCACGATCCGGCACCACTCGTCACGCCGTGCGATGGCGGCATCACCGAACCAGGGCGCATAGGCCGCGCACACGGCTTCTGCCTGTTCGAACAGCACGCCCGACAACACCGCGTGCCCGCCCGGGCGCGTGAGCGCGGCAAGGCGTGGCGCAAGCTCCACCAGAGGCCCGGCAAGGATGTTTGCCAGCAGCACATCGGCCGGTTGTGCGGCATCCAGCAGGCCAGGCTCGCCCACCAGCAGGCGCTCGGGCGCGATGGCGTTGCGGTTCGCGTTGTCGCGTGTGGCGATCAGCGCCTGCGGATCGATGTCGACCGCGCGTACCCGTGCCGCGCCCAGCAGCAGCGCTCCGATGCCGAGAATCCCCGAGCCGCAGCCGTAATCGATGACCTGCGCGCCGGTGCAGGCGTGGCCGTCCAGCCATTCGAGGCAGAGCGCGGTGGTCTGGTGTGTGCCGGTGCCGAAGGCAAGGCCGGGATCGAGGCGCAGGATCACGGCGCCTGCGGCCTCGACCTCATGGCCGTGCGGGCATACCCACAACCGCTCGCCGCAGCGGATGGGCTCGAAGTGCTGCAGCCACTCCCGCTCCCAGGGGCGGTCTTCGAGCACTTCCCAGCGGTGATCGGCTGGCATTGCCTTGCCCAGTTCCGCGCCGAGGATCGCGAGAATCTCCTCGCGTGAGGCGTCGATCTCGAAGAGCGCGGCGATGGCGACCTCGTCCCACAGGGGCATTTCGCCCACGCCGGGCTCGATCACCTCGCGGTCGCCGAGTTCACCGAAACTCACCGCGACAGCACCCGCGACGTGCAGGGCGTCTTCCACGGCAGGAACCTGTTCGGCGGGTGCCGAGAGATGCAGTTGCAGCCAGTCCACGGGGCGTGGTTCCCCTCAGCTTTTCAGCTTTTTCTCGAGGTAATGGATGCTCACGCCGCCGCGCATGAAGGCCTCGTCGCGCACGAGCTGTTGGTGCAGCGGGATGTTGGTGCGGATGCCGTCGACCACGATTTCGTCAAGCGCGGTGCGCATGCGCATCAGGGCGCGTTCGCGGTCCTCGCCCCAGGTGATCACTTTGCCGATCAGCGAGTCGTAGTTCGGCGGCACGGTGTAGCCGCTGTAGAGGTGCGAGTCCACGCGCACGCCCGGGCCGCCCGGGGCATGGAAACGGCGCACGGTGCCGGGGCTGGGCGCGAAACTGCGCGGGTCTTCTGCGTTGATGCGCGCCTCGAAGGCGTGGCCGCGGAACTGTATGTCTTCCTGCTTCACCGAGAGCGGACGCCCGCTCGCCACGAGGATCTGCTCGCGCACGATGTCGAAGCCCGTGATCATCTCGGTGACCGGGTGCTCGACCTGCACGCGGGTGTTCATCTCGATGAAGAAAAAACGGCCGTTCTCGTAGAGGAACTCGAAGGTGCCGGCGCCGCGGTAGCCGATGTCGATGCAGGCGCGCACGCAGCTATCGGCCACGGCGCGGCGCACGTCTTCGGGGATGCCCGGGGCGGGCGCTTCTTCCAGCACCTTCTGGTGACGGCGCTGCAGCGAGCAGTCGCGATCGCCCAGGTGGATGGCATTGCCCTGGCCATCGGCCAGCACCTGGATCTCGACGTGGCGCGGGTTCTCGAGGAATTTCTCGAGGTAGACGGTGCCGTCGCCGAAGGCGGCTTTGGCTTCCGATTGCGTGACGTAGACGGAGTTCAGCAGCGCGGCCTCGCTGTGCACCACGCGCATGCCGCGCCCGCCACCGCCTGCCGCGGCCTTGATGATCACGGGGTAGCCGATGGCCCGCGCGGTAGCAAGCGTCTGCTCGTTGTCTTCGTTGATGGCGCCGTCGGAGCCGGGCACCGTTGGCACGCCGGCGCGCTTCATGGCGGCCTTGGCCGACACCTTGTCGCCCATCAGGCGGATCACATCGGCGGTAGGGCCTATGAACACGAAGCCCGACTTCTCGACCTGTTCGGCGAAATTCGCGTTCTCGGCGAGGAAGCCGTAGCCCGGGTGGATAGCCACGCAGTCGGTGATTTCCGCGGCACTGATGATCGAGGGGACGTTCAGGTAGCTCTGGCCGGAGGGGTTCGGCCCGATGCATACGGCTTCATCCGCCAGACGCACGTGCATCAGGTCACGATCGACCTTCGAGTGCACGGCCACGGTCTTGATGCCGAGTTCGCGGCAGGCGCGCAGGATGCGCAGGGCGATCTCGCCGCGGTTGGCGATCAGTACCTTGTCGAACAACATGGGGGCTCCGTTGCCGTTGCTGCTGGCGGGATCAGCCGATGCTGACCAGCGGCTGGTCGAACTCCACGGGCTGGCCGTCTTCCGCGAGGATGGCGGTGATGGTGCCCGAGGCATCGGCCTCGATGTGGTTCATCATTTTCATGGCCTCGACGATGCAGATCACATCGCCTGCCTTGACTGTCTGTCCGACCTGCGCGAAGGCCGCCGAGCCCGGCGAGGGAGAGCGGTAGAACGTGCCTACCATCGGCGAGCGCACCAGATGTCCGCTGGGCTCCGCGGCGACGGGTGCCGCTGCAGCAGCCGGCGCCGCGGCCATGGGCGCGGCTACAGGCGCGTGAGCGTGCATCTGCATGGGCGCCGCGGCCACCATGGTCATGCCGCTCGCGCGGCTGATGCGGACGTATTCCTCGCCCTCGCGGATCTCGAGTTCCGTGACGCTGGATTTCTCGATCAGCTGTATCAGTTTCTGGATGGTTCTGGTGTCCATGGAGCGTCCTGTCATGCCGGGTTCTGTGGAGTGGCGATGCGGATGAGCGCAGCCCGCATCGCCAGTTCGTAGCCAAGCGCGCCGAGGCCGGTGATGACCCCCGCCGCGACGTCGGAAAAATAGGAGTGATGCCGGAACGGCTCCCGCGCGTGCACGTTGGAGAGGTGCACTTCGATGAACGGGATGCCTACCGCGAGCAGCGCATCGCGCAGTGCCACGCTGGTGTGGGTGAAGCCGGCCGGGTTGAGGATGATGAAGGAGATGCCTTCGGATCGTGCGGCGTGCACGCGCTCAATCAGTTCGTGCTCGGCGTTGGTTTGCAGCGTCTGCACATGGTGCCCGGCGGCCACGGCCAGACTGGCCAGTCGCTGGTTGATCGACTCGAGCGTGTCGTGGCCATAGACCGAAGGCTCGCGACTGCCGAGCAGGTTCAGGTTGGGGCCGTGCAGGACCAGAATCGAGCTCATCGCGGGCTTCCGTTGGGGTGCGCGCCTGACGCCGGGCCCGGGCTGGACACGGCGGGCGAAGCATGCCCCAATTCCTGCCTGATATCCAGATTTCGCGCCAGATCGCGAACGATCAACCCCAGATCGGGTGAGTTCGCTGCGTGAGACGGATCAGAGCGCCAGCGCGTCCAGCACGGTGCCGGGTGTGAGCAGTTGCGGCAGCACCACCGGAAGGGCCCCTGTTCGCGGCGGGTAGTACAGATAGAGCGGCACGCCGTTGCGGCCGTGCTGCGCGAGGAAGGCAGTGAGTTTGGGTTCGGCGTTGGTCCAGTCGCCTTTCAGCAGCACCACACCCCGGTCGCGGAAGGCCTGCCGGACGGCGTCGGTTTCCAGCGCCACGCGCTCGTTCGCGAGGCAGGTGATGCACCAGTCGGCCGTGACGTTCACGAAGACCGGCTTGCTTTCCTGCTGCAGCGCGGCGAGCCGCTCGGCAGAGAAGGGCTCCCAGCCTTCGGTGATGGCGCCGCCCTGTGCCGGGCGCTCATGCAGCAGCGGAGAGCCCAGGATGGACAGCGCGGCGACAAGACTGCCGGCTGCGAGCAGCCGCCAGAGCAGCGCACGTGCGTGCCCGCGTGCGCTCTCCCAACTCCAGAGTGCGAAGGCGACCAGCACCGTGCCCCCCAGTGCCGCCGCGAGCGCGTCCACGCCGCTCTGGCGGCCCAGCACCCACAAGAGCCACACCGCCGCCGCGTAGAGCGGGAAGGCGAGCATCTGTTTGAACCCTTCCATCCATGCGCCCGGCTTCGGCAGGCGCCGCAGCAGCGAGGGGCTCAAGGCCAGCGCCATGAAAGGCAGTGCCATGCCGAGCCCGAGCGCCCCGAAGACCAGCAGCGCTACCGCGGGCGGTTGGGTCATGGCGAAGCCGAGTGCGGTGCCCATGAACGGCGCCGAGCAGGGGCTGGCCACCACGGCAGCCAATACGCCGGTGAAGAACGAGCCCGCAAGCCCGGCGCGCGCCGCGAGCGAGCTGCCCGCGCCCATCAGGCCGGCGCCCAGGTTGCTCACGCCCGAGAGCCCCAGGCCCATGGCCGCGAAGAGATAGGCGAGCCCGCCGACGAACACGGGGGATTGCAGGTGGAAGCCCCAGCCGATGGCCTCTCCCGCCTGGCGCAGCGCGATCAGCACCGCAGCCACGGCCAGGAAGCTGATCACCACGCCTGCCGTGTAGGCGAGCCCGTGTTCGATCCGGTCGTGCGCGCCGCCGCCTTTCTGCGCGATGCCCAGCACCTTCAAAGAGAGCACCGGGAACACGCAGGGCATCAGGTTCAGGATCATGCCGCCCAGCAGGGCGAACATCACCATCGTGAGCAGCGAGCCGCCGGGGGCGGCGACCGGAGACGCAGCGGGGGCGTCAGCGAGCGCCGCAGCGGGCTCGACGGCTTCGGCTTCCGTCACGGTGCCCTTCCCGGGATCCACCACGAAGCGTTGCGTGCGTGGCGGATAGCAGAGCCCTGCGTCCGCGCAGCCCTGCGACTTCACGAGGATGTCGTGCGGCACGGGAGCGGCTGCGGGCAGAG
>CAIXOY010000702.1 GCA_903921135.1 uncultured Gammaproteobacteria bacterium | reverse complement strand
ATCACCCGCGCGCCTTCCGCCACGAAGACCCGCGCGTGCTCCGCGCCCATGCCCTGCGCCGCGCCCGTGATGATCGCGATCTTGCCCTCGAGCCTGCCGCCCATGCGTGTCACTCCTCGTGTGGTGGTGTTGGCCGGATTCTGGTGCGGCACTCAGCTCGCCGAGGCGATCAGTGTTTCCAGCACCCGCTGCGCCCGATCGAACTCGTAGTGCTGCAAGGCGTGGTCGAGCGCGTCGAGCTGCGGTGCCGGTACTGCCGTGCGCAGCGACACCACCACGGCACGGTGCGTGCGAAGCGCCTCCGGGTTCGCGGATCTGACCTGCTCGCAGAGGAGCTCCAGTACCGGTTTGAGCGCGCTCAACTGTACGGCATCGATGACATCCGCCCCGCGCGGCAGCGACATGGGCAGGCTTTCGGACGACAACGACGTCCTGAGCGCCTCGATCTGATCGCGCAGGCAGGCGGCGAAGTGCGCGCGGGCTGTGCCGATACTCTCCGCACTGCCCTGTTCCCTCAGCAGGCGTTCGCATTCCTGCGCGGCGCTTGCGAGTTCGAGGGCGCCGATGTTCCCCGCCACACCGCGCGTGGTGTGCAGCGTGCGCAAGGCGAGGTCGGTGTCGCCGGCGGCAAGTGCGTCGTAGACCTCTTGCGCCGCGCCGTGCTGGTTCTCGACGAACATGCGCAGCACACGCAGGTACACGGCAGGGTTGTTGGCGGTGCGCGTGAGGCCAAGGCCCATGTCGATGCCGCGGATCTCGCGCGGGAGCAGGGTGGAGGCGGACACCGCCTGCGTTGCAGGGCGTGCCGGCGTGGTGACGGCATCGCTGCGCCGCGGGATTCCCCACTGCTGCACAGCCACATAGAGCGCCTCGGGATCGATCGGCTTGCTCACGTGGCCGTTCATGCCCTCGGCGAAGCAGCGCTCGCGCTCCTCGGCCATGGCGTGAGCCGTCATGGCGACGATGGGCAGAGCTGAGAAGCGCGGGTCGCGGCGGATTTCCAGAGTAGCCTGGTGGCCGTCCATCACCGGCATCTGCAGATCCATCAGGACCATCGTGTAGGGCAAGGGCTGCGGTGCGGCGCGCAGCATCTCGAGGGCCTCGTGGCCGTTGCTGGCCACGCTTACCCGCGCGCCCGCCGATTCCAGCAACTCCGTGGCGATCTGCTGGTTGATCTCGTTGTCTTCGACCAGAAGGATGTGGACCCCGCGATCGCGCAGGCCGTGGTCACGCTGCCCGCGACGGCCCTCCGCCGACAGGGCCTCGAGTTCGCCGGGTGCCATGCTGCCCACGACCCGATCCCACAGATGCGACTGCGTGACCGGCTTGACGAGGAAACCGCTGGCGCCCAAGGCCTCTGCCTGATCGCGCACGTTATCGACGCCGAAGGCCGTCACCATGATGATCTGCGGCTGTTGCTCGCCCAGCGGTTCGGCACGGACGCGGCGTATGGTTTCCAGGCCGTCCATCTGCGGCATACGCCAGTCCATGAAGACGAGCCGGTAAGGGTCTTTCGCCTGGGCCTGCCGGAGTGAAATCAGACAGGCTTCTCCGGACTCCACCGCATCGACCCGCATGCCGAGCGACTGC
This sequence comes from uncultured Gammaproteobacteria bacterium, assembly GCA_903921135.1. GTDB lineage: Bacteria > Pseudomonadota > Gammaproteobacteria > Pseudomonadales > UBA5518 > UBA5518. The sequence goes on along the minus strand of CAIXOY010000702.1, from coordinate 12,625 downwards.
ACCTGCTCCAGCATGATCTCGCGCGCTACCGGGTTGTCGTCGACCACGAGGCTGCGCATGCCGTGGAGGCTGTCGGGCATCACGCGCCGCGGCACTTCGTCTCCGATCCTCAGCCAGGCGGTGAAGTGGAAGGTGCTGCCCTTGCCGGGCTCGGAGTCCACCCAGATGCGGCCGTCCATCATCTCGATCAGGCGCTTGCAGATCGTGAGCCCGAGGCCGGTGCCACCGAAACGCCGCGTGGTGGAGCCGTCGGCCTGACTGAAGGCGGTGAAGAGCCGGCTTGCCTGATCCTCACTCATGCCGATGCCGGTGTCCTGCACGCTCACCGAGAGTTGTACCCGGCCACCATCGGTTTCGGGCACCGAGAACGCTAGCTTGATCATGCCCGTGTGGGTGAACTTGACCGCGTTGTTGATCAGGTTCGTCAACACCTGCGTGAGACGCAGCGGATCGCCCACCAGGCCCTGCGGAACTTCCGGGCCCACATGTATCAGGAACTCGAGACCCTTTTCCTGCGCGCGCTGGCCCACCACGGTCTTCAGGTTCTCGAGCACATCATCGAGCCGGAAGGAAAGGCTCTCGAGTTCGAGGCGATCGGCCTCGATCTTCGAGAAGTCGAGGATGTCGTTGATCACGCCGAGCAAGGATGTGCCGGCGCCGTGGATCTTCTCGACGTAATCGCGCTGGCGTGGGGTGAGATCGGTTTTGAGGCACAGGTGCGACATGCCGATCACCGCGTTCATCGGTGTGCGGATCTCGTGGCTCATGTTGGCGAGGAACATGCTCTTGGTGCGAGTGGCGTCCTCCGCGCGCTGCCGCGCGGACTCCACTTCCTCGGACTTCGCGTTGATCTCGGCATTGGCTTGCACCAGGTCCTGCTTCTGGCGCATGAGTTCGTCTTTCTGCTGCTGCATCTCCTCGGCCGAGACCTTGAGTTCCTCGGTCTGGATGCCGAGGATCTCGGCCTGGCGCTGCGTCTCCTGCAGGAGTTCGCGGGTGCGGCGGTTGCGCTCGAAGATCTCGAGGTTGAGCGCGAGTGGCACCAGCAGCAGTGCCATCAGTTCGCGCTCGAAGTCGTTGAAGGGCTGCAGGGTGGCGAGTTCGATCACAGCCAGCGCGCGCCCGTCGACGGAGAGTACGGGTGCTGCCGTGACGGCGCGGGGTGCCGTGCTGCCCAGCCCCGAGGTGATCCGGAGGTAGCCGTCGGGAATGTCACGGATCTCGAGGATCCTGCTCTCCTGCGCGCACTGCCCTACCAGCCCCTCTCCGGGATGGAATGCAGCCGCCTCGCCTGCGGCGGCGCTGAAGCCGTAGCCACCTGCGTAGTGGTAGCGTCCGTCTGCGGGCTCGAAGGCGTAGAAGGCGCCCACCTGAGCGCGCATGGCGGGCGCCACCTGCGACATCAGTGCCGCGGCGAACTCCCCGATGCTCTGGCGGTCTTGCACGGCGGCGGAGATATCCGCCAGCCGTGCCTTGATCTCGGAGGTTCGCGCCTCGGCCTGCGCGGATTTCTGCAAGGCGAACAGTGCGCGCGCCATGGCACCGATCTCGTCACCACGGTCTGAGGCCGGCAACTCGGCGCTCAGGTCTCCGTCGGCGATGCGGGTCATCGATGCGGTCATGGATTCAACGGGCCGGAGCACGGAGTCGCGCATCAGCAGGGCCACGCCCAGCAGCAGGGCGATGGTGATGGCCTTCAGGCCGAGGATGACGTCATCGCTCTCGCTATGCAGGCGTTGCGCGGCCAGGGTGTTCTGCTCGGCGCCCTCCTGGTTATAGGCGAGGAGACGGTCGAGCTGGGTCTTGGCGTTGACGTAGTCGTCTTCGGCCTCGCGCATCAAGAAGGCCTGCGCCTCCTGCTGCCGTCCCTCGTCCGAGAGGCGCATCACCGCGGGCAGGTGGTCCTGGAACCTGTCGAGGGCCGCCATGAAGCCCCGCCCCAGCGCCTGCTCCTCGGCGGTGGCAACACTCGGTGTGTAGGCCTCCCACGCTGCCTTGACGTTGTTCTGCAGATCCGCGACGCGCCGCGCAAGCAGCTGTTTTTCGGAGGCTTCCGGGACCAGCATGTGCGCATTGATGGCGCGGCGCTCCTCGGCCAGTGCGTCGCGGATATCGGAGAGGTGGCGGATGGAGACCAGCCAGTTCGTGTAGGTCTGGGTGGCGCTCTCTTCCAGCAGCGCGAGCCGCGACAGCGCTACCCAGCCGTTCAGGACCATCAGCGCTATCACCAGCGCCAGCGCGGCCATCAGCTTTCTGCCGATGCGGATGTTGTCGAGGGATTTCAGAAGCGGCATGGCTTGCTCCGGTTCAGGGTCTCCGTGCCGTCCTGGCGGTGATGTAGGTGCAACTGCCGGCCGCCTTCAGGTGCGTGCTGGCGAGCCCGAGGTTGCCTTCGATGCGGCTGGTGAACAGGATGCCGTCCGGTCGCAGGCACGCGGCGACGTTGCGCAGTATCCGTTCCTGCGTGACACGATCGAGGTAGATCAGCACGTTGCTCAGGAAGATCGCGTCGAAGGGTGCTTCAGCCGGCGGTTGCCACTGCGCCTGCGCGAGATCGAGGTGCCGGAAATGCACGTGATCACGCAGTGCTGCCGGGACAGCCCAGCGCGGTGCAGCGTCCGAGCCCGAGGGGAGGAGATGCGTGCGCATGCGCGGGGGCAGTGGGCCCAGTTCTTCCAGCGTATAGCGGGCGATCTGCGCGGCGTCGAGCGAGGTTGTGTCGATGTCCGTGCCCAGCACCTGCCAGTCCCAGTGCGGCGCGAGTGTCGGGAAGCGGGTGGCCACTTCCGTGGCGACCAGCGCCATGGTCCAGGCTTCCTCGCCCCGCGCGCAGGCGGCCGACCACATCCGCAGGGGGGCACCGCTCTGGATGCGCAGGCAGAGGTGCTCGGCGAGGATCGGCCAGTGCTCGGGCTCGCGCCAGAAGCAGGAGTAATTGACGGTGAGGAGGTTGCGGAGTTCTGTCTTCGCGGTGGCATCTCCGCCTTCCGCGCTGTCGAGCAGTTGTGACAGGGAAGGTTCACCGCGGGCCAGAAGTTCTGCCGCCACGCGTGAGGCCACTACGCCGGGCTTGATGCCCGCATCTGCCACGCCGGATATCTGCCGCAGCTGTGCCGAGGTGCGCTCGATGAGGAGGTCCAGGCCTGCGGCTGACACGCTGTGACGGTTCCGGCAAAAGTGGATATGGGAGCCCACGCGCGCAGTGACCAAACCGAAACGCGGGCCGCCGGCATCATGCCGCAACAAGTAGGGTTTTTGCTATGTGACCTCGGGTGGAGGCCGTGATTCCCTGCCGGTCCGATGGAATAATCCTCGTTCGTTTCAGGACCCCCGGATGCGCCCGCGCGACATGCCCCCGACAACATCGTTCTCGCTGCCCCCCGCTCTGCGGCTCATCGCTGTGCCATTGCTCGCGTTCGCCGCGCAGGGCCTTCGCGCCGACAACGTCCTCGAGACCATCCAGGTCACCGCCACCCGCCGGCCGGAGTCCACCTTCGAGGTGCCCGTCGCGACCACCGTGGTGACGCGGGAGGATCTGGCGAAGGCGCCGTTGCAGACGGTGATGGACGCGCTGCGTGGCACTCCGGGTGCGTTTGTGCAGCAGACAACGCCCGGGCAGGGCGTGGTGATCCTGCGGGGCCTGAAAGGCTCCGAGATCCTCCATGTCGTGGATGGATTCCGCCTGAACAACGCGATCTTCCGCAATGCACCCAACCAGTACGTCGCGCTGGTCGATGCCCAGTCGCTGGAGCGCATCGAAGTGGCCCGTGGCCCCATGTCGTCGCTCTATGGCAGCGACGCTATGGGTGGTGTGGTGCAGATGCTGGGATGGCAGCCGGATTTCACGGGCGTGACGGGATGGGCCAGCACCGCGCGTTTGCGTGCGGCGGTGGGCAGCGCGGACCGCTCCGCGCTCGGTCGCGCCGAAGCCGCCGCAGGGCATGATGGCTTTGCCATCAGTGGTGGGCTGACGTGGCAGGACGTGGGCGAGCGCCGCGTGGGTGGTGACGAGCGCTTGCCCTTCAGTTCTTACGAGGCCATGTCGGCCGACCTCAAAGTCCGCGCGCGTGTGGGTGAGGGGCAGGAGTGGATGGCCTCGGCGCAGTTCAGCGAACAACCCGAAACCCCGCGCTACGACGAACTCACCCCGGGCTTTGGCCAGACCCATCCGAATTCCGCGCAGTTCCTGTTCGAGCCGCAGGAGCGCGAATTCCTCCACCTGCGTTGGCGCGCCACCGCGCCCGGGCCGTGGTGGGACAGCGCCGAGGCCCACCTCGGGCAGCAGGACATCGACGACAGCCGTCGAACGCGCGATTTCGGCTCTTTCAGCCAGGACCGCGAGCACAACCGCGTGCGCACGCGCGGCCTGACATTCCAGGCCTTCAAGGAACTCGGTCTGAGCCATGCCGTCACCTGGGGTGCGGACGTCTACGACGACGAGGTGGCGTCCAGCCGCAGCCGGCGTGATATCCGCGGAGGGCCCGCGAGCGAGCGCGCCCCGCGTTTCCCCGACGGTTCCACCATGCGGCAGGCAGGCGTCTATCTCGCCGACGACTGGGCGTTCGCGCGGGATCTGGACCTTTTGGGCTCGCTGCGCTGGAGCCGGGTCGAGACACGTCTGCCGGAGGCCTCGGCCGGTGCCGACGTCGAGGTCGAAGACACGGGCCTGAGCGGCAATCTGGGACTCTCGTGGGCGCTGCACCCGGAGCTGCGTTTCGTCGCGAACGCGGGCTACGGTTTCCGCTCGCCGAACGTGTTCGATCTGGGTGTCTTCGGCGACAGGCCCGGCAACCGCTTCAGCATTCCCAACACCGACCTGGAGGCCGAAACGGTCACGACCGTGGATGCCGGCTTCAAGTACAGCTCAGCCGCCACCGAGGCCGAGCTGATTGCCTACCGCTCGTTCTACCGGGACAAGATCACGGCCGTGCTCACTGGCGAACAGACGCCCACCGGACGACTGGTAGTGCAGAGCAGGAACGCCACCTCGCTGGAGATCAGCGGGCTCGAGCTGGGTCTGCGTCGTGCACTCACCGATACGCTGCGCCTGCAGTTCTCCTCGACCTGGACACGCGGGGACGAGCGTTTCGATGGCGAGGGCTACCCTGCGGATCGCATCCCGCCGCTGTCGGGGCGCGCGGGTCTGACGTGGCAGATCTCGCAGCAGCTGACGGCCGAGGGCTGGATCGACCTCGCGCGCCGGCAGGATCGCTACAGCCCGCGTGATCTGGTGGATCCACGCATCGATCCGGAGGGCACCGAGGGCTGGGCGAGCTGGAATCTGCGCCTCGGCTGGGAGCCCACGCCGCGTCTGCGCACCACCTTGCAGTTGCTGAATGCCGCTGATGCGCGCTACCGCGAATTCGGCTCGGGTATCGATTCGCCCGGCCTGGGGTGGCATCTGGGCGTGGAGCTGTCTTACTGAGGGCGGCAGGCCTCCATCAGCGCGCACACGCAAGCCAGATCCTGCAACGCATTGCCCACTGACTTGAAGACGCTGCGCCCGTGGGAGCGGGCCATCCCCGCGACCAACACCTCTCCCAGCTCTTCGGGATCCTCGCGCCCCTCCAGCAGCCCTGCCGCGCGGGCACGCTGGAATTCGCCCGCCTCCTGCAGGCAGGCGGCGCGCTGGTCCACCACCACGCGTGCCTGCGCGAGCAGTGCCGGCGGAAGTTCGCAGCCCTGCGGGGTGAAGGAACCGACAGCGTTCACGTGGGCCTCGGGGTGGAGCTCATCGAGCTCGAACAGCGGCTCCGGCGACGTCGTGGCTGTGGCGACCAGCGTGGCGCGGACGAGTTCGTCCCGATGCGCACCGCGCACCGGAATGCCGAGCGCGGCACTCCAGTGCCGGCAGAAGGCTGCTGCGCGCGCGGCATCGCGTCCGAAGACCAGTACCTCGCGCAGCGGTCGCACGCAATGGATGGCCTCGAGCTGTGTCGCGGCCTGGGCGCCGGCGCCGAAAAGCGCGAGCGTGTCGGCGTCCTGCGGCGCGAGCAGGCGGCTTGCCAGGCCGGAGGCAGCGCCGGTGCGCAGCGCCGTCACAGACTCGGCATGCACGCGCGCGCAAGGCATTCCGGTGCGCGCGTCGAAGACCTCTATCACACCGTTGATGGTTTCGATGCCGCGCCTGCGATTTTGCGGGCACACGCTCACGATCTTCACGCTGGCGAAGGGCCAGCCGGGTACGGACGCGGGCATCACCAGCAGACGTGAGTCCTCGTCCTGCAGCGCGATGCCGCTGCGCACGGGCACCTGCGCCTTTCCCGAGGAAATGGCCCGGAAGGCCTCTTCCATCGCCGCGATCACGCGCGGCATCGGCAGCAGCGCGCGTACGCGTGACTCGTCGAAGATCTCGATGTGTTGCGTGCTCATCGCAGCAGAAAACCTCCACCAAGCGTGTCCTCGGGGTCGAGCCAGAACTCGCTGCGGCCGGTGAGTGCCGCGCGGCCCGACACCTCGGGCACGATGGCCTCGTGCGTGCCGAAGCGCAGCCGCTCCACCGCGCGCACACCAAAGACGCTGCCCAGCAGGCTCTCGATGCGGATCTCCTCCCCGATCCCGAGTTCGCCGCGTGCCACGTGTATCGCTGCGCGCCCCGAGACACCGGTGCCTGTGGGGCTGCGGTCGACCTCGCCGTCGGCGAAGACGCAGCAGTTGCGGCTGTGGTTCGCCGGATCCTGCGCAGGCGCAACGAAGATCGTGCCGTACAGGAACGAGAGATCGGGCTCGCTGGGGTGTTCCAGCGCGAACTGCGCCATGACGGCCTGCTTGATCGCGCTGCCGAGCTCAATGATGCGGCGGTATTCGCCGGGCAGTAACGCCAGGCCGAGCGTGGTGGCATCGACATAGGCGTAGAACGCACCGCCGAAGGCGAGGTCGAAGCGCAGTGTGCCCACGCCGGGCACCTCCGCCACCGCATCGCGCAGGGCGAGGAAAGAGGGCACGTTGCGGAAGCGCACCTGTGTCACGCGACCCGCGTGGACATCCGCCACCGCCACGATCCGCCCGGCCGGTGCGTCGATGTGGATCTCCTGGCCGGCGAGTTCCGCAGGCAGCACGCCCGTCTCGAACAGCGCCGTCACCACGGCGATGATGCCGTGGCCGCACATCGAGCTGTAGCCCTCGTTGTGCAGGAAGAGCACGCCGAAGTGCGCATCGGCTGTGTCCGGTGGCAGCACGATGCAGCCGTACATGTCTGCGTGGCCTCGCGGCTCCCACATGAGCGCCCTGCGGTAGTGGTCGAGCCTGTCCCGCGCATCGCGCCGCCGCGACAACACCGAGTTGCCTTCTGGCAGTGGCATGCCCGCGAGCAGGATGCGCAGCGGCTCTCCGCCGGTGTGAGCGTCCAGCACGGTGACGCGCTCCACGCCCGCGCGCGGTTGCCAGCCGATCGCGCGGGCGAGTGCTGCGGGAAAGCGGTGTTTTTCCATCAGGCATGCCTCCCCTGGATGTCGCTGCTGTGCGAATCCGTTTTTGTCTTGGCCCGGCCGTGCGGTGCTCGCGGCACTGTCCCGGACGATAAAGCGCATGCCCTCGGGGAGGAAGGGGTCCGAAACTTTGACCCGCATCAAACCGCCCGGTCTTGCTGCGACGAAGATCCCTCGCGATGCGCTGTCATCCCGGATTCGCAGGCCTAGAATAGGCGCGCTCTCCAGACCCACACGAGGTTCCCGCTCCGATGACCGCATCCCCCAACCGCATGTTCCGCAGCAACCACTTCAAGCTCGGCACTTTCTCGACGAATTGCTCGGGCGGTATGACCGTCACGAAGATCCCCGAGCGCTGGGACGCGACCTGGGACAGCAACCTCGCGGTGGCGCGCCTGCTGGACGACGCGGGGATCGATTTCATGCTGCCTATCGCGCGCTGGATTGGCTATGGCGGCGAGACCAACTTCCACGGCTACGTGCTCGAGACCATGACCTGGGCTTCAGCGCTGCTTGCTTCCACACGGCGCATCAGCGTGTTTGCCACGATGCACACGGCGGTGAACCACCCGGTGGTGATCGCCAAGCAGATCGCCACCATCGACCAGATAGGCAAGGGGCGCGCGGGCCTCAACATTGTTGCGGGTTGGAACAAGCCCGAGTACGAGGCGCTCGGACAGCAACTTCCCGACGATCACGAGACCCGCTACGCCTACGCGCAGGAGTGGTTCGACGTGGTACGCAAGCTCTGGACCGAGCCCGGGCGCTTCGACTGGGAGGGCCACTACTGGAACCTGAAGGACGTACACAGCGACCCGAAGCCCTACGCCGGCCAGCCGCCGATCATCAACGCGGCGGGCTCGGGTCTGGGCCGCGAGTTCGCTACGCGCAACGCGGACTTCCTGTTCACGCCGGCCATCGATCTGGCGCGCACCACGGAAGAGGTTGCGGAGCTGAAGCAACAGGCGCGTAACGGCGGGCGAGAGGTCGATGTACTCACCTTCTCGCACGTGGTCTGCCGCCCGACCGAGAAGCAGGCCCGCGATTACTGCGATTACTTCTTCGGCCAGAACACCGACTGGGCGGCCACCGACAATCTCGTGCGCCTGCAGTTCGCCCACGCCCACAGCTTCCCGCACGATCTGCTCGCGCTGATCAGGGATCGCATGGCGATGGGCCACGGTGGCTTCCCGCTGATCGGCACGCCCGAGCAAGTCGCAGATGGCATCTGCCAGTTGCACGCCGCAGGGCTTGGCGGGACCACGCTTTCCTTCGTGGACTACACCAAGGAGTTCCCGTACTTCCGCGACACTGTGCTGCCGATCCTCGAGGCGCGTGGTTTACGCCAACCGGGCTGAGTCGCGCGCATGGCGCGCGTGGACTCAGCCCGCGATCTGGCGCCAGTTGTCGATCAGGTGAGAGGCGCTGCGCGCCGCCAGCGCGTGCACCGTGAAGGTGGGGTTCACCGCGCCGCTGGTGGGGAAGAGGCTCGAGCCTGCCACGAAGAGGTTGCCCACACCGTGCACCGTGCCGAAACCGTCGGTGACGGAGGCGGCCGGATCCTTGCCCATGATGGTGCCACCCATGTTGTGCATGGGCCCGATGTTCCCCGCCCATACCTCTTTCGCGCCGCCGGCTTTCAACACCGCGATGCCTTCGTCGCGGGCGTGGTTCCAGAGCGCGAGTGATGCGTCGGAGCTGCTGTGGTTCACCGTGGCGAGCGGCAGGCCGCGCGCATCGGTCTTGCCCTCGAGCGTCACGCGGTTGTCTGCGAGCGGCGCGTCTTCCACCACGCCGGTCATCATCGCGAAGCCGCGCACCGCGCGCTTCATGAAGGCATCCAGTGCGGGGCCGTACAGATCCACGCGGCTCATGGCGATGCCCAGCAGGTCATTGGGTTTCATGGCTTGTGCGATCAGCCACTGGTAACTGCCGAAGGGGCCGCCGTCGCGCACTTTGGCGTAACCATCCTGGTTCAGCAGTTGCCCGCCTGTCGCCCCCATGTGCGGCTGGGTGTCTTCGTCCCACAGGCCGAAGACGGGGCAGGCGAGGTGGATGGTGACGTAGCGTCCCAACTGATCGGAACCGTTGCCGATGCCGCGTGGCGAGCGCCCGCGCGAGGCGAGCAGCAGGCGCGCGTTCTGGATCGTGGATGCGGCGACGATCACCACCTCAGCCTCGGTGCTGTGGCGAGCGCCGGATGCATCCAGCCACGCCACACCCGTGGCGCGCGTGCCCGAAGCGTTCTGGAGGATTTCTGCCACCTCCGCGCCGTTTTTCAGTACGGCGCCTGCGGCGAGCGCGCGGGGCAGGTAGGTGACCAGCGGGTTGGCCAATGCGCCGATGGGGCAGCCGGCATCGCACCAGCCGTCCCAGATGCAGGCCTTGCGATCCCCTGCGGTGGCCGTGTGCAGGGCGATGGGAATGGGCGAAGTCTGGCGCCCCAGCGCCGCGAAGCCGCGACGGATCACGTCCCCGTGGGGAAAGACCGGTACCGGCGCCTGCGGATAGGGCGCGCCCGCCGGGCGCCAGACTTCCTGCGCGTGGTCCCCTGAAACCCCCACCTCTGCCTGCACGGTGTCGTACCAGGCTTGCAGATCGGTATATGCGATGGGCCAGTCGAGGTGGCGCTGGTGGGTGCTCGCCTCGTTGAAGTCTTCCGGGTGCAGGCGTGGCCACACACCGTAGTGGTGTACCGCTGCGCCCCCTGTGCCCCAGCCCGTGTTGAAGTTGTGGCCTACCGGCTGCGCGCCGGTCTCGAGCACGGGTGAACCGCCCCACTTGAGACGTCGCCCCCAGAGGCCGTTGCTCACCAGATCCTGCGTGCCGCGTGCCGGACCGGCTTCGAGGATCAGTACACGTTTGCCCGCCTCGGCGAGCCTTGCTGCCATCAGGCTGCCGGCGGCGCCCGAGCCCACGATTACCGCATCGACACGATCGCTCATGACCAGTCTCCTGCGGGCTCGATATGGGGCATGTAGGGAACGCCGAGCCGCTCGAAGCCCGCGCGGGTGCCGTAGGCGATGTCGACTGCGTCTGCGCGCAGCACGAAATAGAAAAACGGTGCTGGTGCTGCGGCCCATGCGGTGGGCTTGCCGGCGGCGATATCCCCGACGAGGGTGGACACAGACGTGGCGTCGAGTGCCTCGATGGCCTTGCCGAAGCTCTGCTGTGACCAGGCTTGCGCGGCCGCGAGCGCGGGCAGGTAGAAGTCTGCGTACGGTGCGGGCACACCCAGGTAGCGCAGCATCAGCATCTCTTGCCCGGGAGAAGCCGACAGTTGTGCCTCGAGGTAGTCCGCAAAACCGGCTGCTGCAGATCCGGGAGCGAGGGCGTCTGCGAGTGCCTGGAATGCCGCTCGGGCCGAGGCGTCCAACACGGGTGCCTGCGCAGGCAGTGTTGCCGCTGAAGGGCTAAGCGTGGCGGCCGGCTCCTTGCCACAGCCGGCAAGGCCTGCCGCGATTCCGACGCCTGCGGCGCCGAGGAGGATGAAGTCACGTCTGTCCATGAAATGGTCCCCCAGAAATGGAAACGCCGGCGTGACCCCGCGAAGGATCACGCCGGCGTTGGAGGCTATCAGAAGCTGTAACGCACGCCCACGGAGTAGAGACGCGGGTTACGGTACGAGACCTCGTTGCAACCACAGAGGTTTGCGAGGTCGTAGCCCTGCAGGCCCGCGCGCTCGTCGCTCAGGTTGCGGCCCGCCAGCGTGACCTGCCAGTCCTCTTCCGGGCTGACCCAGGCAAGGCTTGCGTTGTACATCACGTAGCTGTCGAACTTGTCGGCGGCGAAGTTGCGGAGGTTGTAGAAGAACTCGTCGGAGTAGGTGAAGTCACCCTGCACCGACATCGTGCCGCCCAGTGCCATCCACTCGTAGCGTACGAGGCCCGAGGCCTGGTACTCAGGGGTGTAGGTGGGCTTCACGTCCAGCGATACGTTCTGGGCAGTGAGCGACAGCGGCACATCTTTCACTTCGGCATCCGTCCAGGAACCGCCGATCATGATGTCCCAGCCTTCGGCGGGCGACATCTGCAGCGAGAGTTCCGCGCCGGTGGTCTCTGCGTCGCGGTTGATCACCACACCGCCCACGCCGGTGAACAGGAAGGCCTGATAGTCGCTGTAGTCGTAGTAGAACGCAGCGCCGTTCAGGCGGGCGAGGCCGTCCATCAGGGTGGCTTTGAAGCCGCCCTCGAAGCTCACCAGTACTTCCTCGTCGTAGGGCAGGCCGGCGTTGCCAACGCGCGCGTAGTTGCCGATCAGCGGAGCGTTGAAGCTGCCTGCCTTCACGCCGCGGTTCACGCCGGCGTAGAGCAGCAGGTCGTCGGTCATGTGGTAGTCGAGCTGGATCTTGCCCGTCCACAGGTCGTCGGAGGTGCTGTCGGTGAACGAGCCGAGCGGCCCGCCGCCCACATACCCGCCCTGGTGCACTTCGGTGGGGCTGGTGGAGGCGTAGAAGCCGTTGGTCATGTCGTAGTCTTTGTCTTCGCGCATCACGCGCAGACCCGTGATCAGCGTCAGCTGGTCGGTGATGTCGTATTCCATCTGGCCGAAGGCGGAGTAGGACTTGGTCTCGAGCTTGGCGTCGACGCCGATGTCGGTGCCCACGCCCGGCGGCAGGATCGCGCCCTCGAGGATGCTCCCGATGGGGATCTTCAGGCCGTTGATCGAGTCGATGTCGATGCTGAGGTAGTAAAGACCCGCCACCCAGCGCGTCGACTCGCCTTCACCGTTCAGGCGGAACTCCTGGGTGAAGCTGTTGGCGTCCATCGCCGCGTAGTTGGTGAGCTGGTTCACCGGGCCGGAGTCCACGTCGATCGACATGAACTTCTCGTAGTCCTTGTAGTCGGTGATGGAGGTGAAGCTCAGGCTGTCGGAGATGTCCCAGCTCACGGTGCCGGCGAGGCCCCAGGTGTCGAGGAAGAAGGCATCGTCGAAGGCGGCGTCGGAGGAGGTCGTCAGGCCGTTGCCGTCCGGGTCGATGTAGCCGAAGAAATCGCCACCGGCCACCGGGCGGGGGCCCGCGTCCACGAGGAAGCCGAGGTCGGCCGGGTCGCGGCCGTTGTCGGTGCCGTCGGCGGCGATGCTCTGGCGGGTTTCATTGGCGCCGATCGGTACCACGTTGATCAGTTCGCCCGCGCCGCCCGAACCGTTGTAGATGCCGATCACAGGGATCTGCTGGTAGGCGCCGGTCGAGATGT
>CAIXOY010000701.1 GCA_903921135.1 uncultured Gammaproteobacteria bacterium | reverse complement strand
TTCATCCGTGACGCGTTGATCGAGGGTCTGGGGGTTCGCCACCTGGTCGTGGGGGATGATGTCCACTTCGGCTACGGCCGAGAGGGCAACATCGAGTTGCTGCGCGAGTGGGGCGCTCGCCACGGCTTCACCGTGGACTCCACCTCCACCATCGCATTGCAGGGCGAGCGGGTGAGCAGCACGCGGTTGCGCGCGCTGCTCCGCGAAGGGGACTTCGAGGCCGCCGAGCGCCTGCTCGGGCGGCCGTATTCGATGGCGGGCAAGGTGGTGGTGGGCAAGCGCCTCGGGGCCACCATCGGTGTGCCCACCGCCAACCTCGAACTGCGGCGCCTGCGCGCCCCGCTCGCGGGTGTCTACGCGGTGGAGGTGCGCGGCCTTGATGCGCCCGTCCTGCACGGCGTTGCCAACGTGGGCACGCGGCCTACCGTCGATGACGGCACAAAGGCCAATCTGGAAGTTCATATCCTCGATTTCGGGCAGAATATCTATCGCCGCACCATCGACGTGGTGTTCCGCAAGCGCATCCGCGAGGAGCGCCGCTTCGGCTCTCTCGACGAACTCACCTCCCGCATCGCCATCGACATCCGCGAGGCGCGGGAGTTCTTCGGTATCGGGTGAGCGGCCGCAAGTGCCCAGTACAAACGTGGTGATCAATGGCTGACTACAAGCACACACTGAACCTGCCGCAGACCGGCTTCGCCATGAAGGCGAACCTCGCCACCCGCGAGCCCGAGACGCTGGCCCGCTGGCAGGCCGAGGACGTCTACGGACAGATCCGTGCCGCGCGCCGCGGAGCACCCACCTTCATCCTGCATGACGGCCCGCCCTACGCGAACGGCGAGATCCACATCGGGCACGCGGTGAACAAGATCCTGAAAGACATGATCGTGAAGTCCCGAACGCTGGCGGGCTTCGATGCGCCCTACGTGCCCGGCTGGGATTGCCACGGCCTGCCGATCGAACTGAACGTCGAGAAGAAAGTGGGCAAAGCGGGCGTCAAGGTGAGTGCCGCGGAATTCCGCAAGCAGTGCCGTGAGTACGCGCAGGGCCAGGTGCAGCGCCAGCGCGAGGATTTCATCCGCCTCGGTGTGCTGGGCGACTGGGCCAATCCCTATCTCACGATGGATTTCCGCACCGAGGCGCACATCGTGCGCGCCCTCGGCAAACTCGCGGCGAACGGGCATCTCGAGAAAGGTTACAAGCCCGTGCACTGGTGCATGGACTGCGGCTCGGCGCTGGCCGAGGCCGAGGTGGAATACCAGGACAAGACCTCGCCCGCGGTGGACGTGCGCTTCGACGCGGTCGACCCGGTGGCACTCGCGCGCTGCTTCGGCGTGGAAGTCGAAGCCGGCGCACGTGTGGCGATTCCGATCTGGACCACCACGCCCTGGACGCTGCCCGCCAACCTCGGCGTGGCACTGCACCCGGAACTGCCCTACGTGCTGCTGCGCACGGGTCAGGATGATTACCTTGTGATTGCCGATGCGCTGCAAGAGGCCGTTCTGGCCCGCTACGGCATCACGGGCGCCGATGCGGTGGCCGTGGCTCCCGGCGCGAGCATGGATCGTCAGCTGCTGCGCCATCCGTTCCTCGACCGGGAATCGCTGGTGGTGCTGGGCACGCACGTCACGACGGAAGCGGGCACGGGTGCGGTTCACACCGCGCCGGGCCATGGCCTGGATGACTACCTCGTCGGGCAGGCCTACGGGCTCGGCATCCTGAACCCGGTGGATGGCGCCGGTGTGTTCGTCGAGGGCACGCCCTTCGTGGCGGGGCAGTTCGTGCTGAAGGCGAACGCGCCGATCGTGGAATTGCTGCGCGAGCGCGGCATGCTGCTCCAGCACCAAGCCTGGCAGCACAGTTACCCGCACTGCTGGCGCCACAAGAGCCCGGTGATCTTCCGCGCCACACCGCAGTGGTTCGTGTCGATGACGCGCGCCGGGCTGCTTGATCGCGCCCGTGAATCCCTTGCCGCGGTGCAGTTTGTGCCCGCGTGGGGACGCGCCCGCATCGAGGGCATGATCGAGAACCGTCCCGACTGGTGCATCTCGCGCCAGCGCACCTGGGGCGTGCCGATCGCGCTCTTCGTGCACCGCGCCACGGGCGAGATCCACCCGCGCATGCCGGAGCTGATCGAGGCCGTCGCGCAGCGCATCGAGCAGACGGGCATCGATGCCTGGTTCGATCTGGATGCCGCCGAATTGCTGGGTGCAGAGGCAGCCGATTACGACAAAGTGCTGGATACGCTGGATGTCTGGTTCGACTCGGGCGTGACGCACGCAGCGGTGCTCTCGCAGCGCCCTGATCTGTCCTTCCCCGCGGATCTTTACCTCGAGGGCTCCGACCAGCACCGCGGCTGGTTCCAGAGTTCCTTGCTCACCGCTGCCGGCATCGAGGGCACCGCGCCCTACCGCGGCGTACTGACGCACGGCTTCACGGTGGACGCGGCCGGCCACAAGATGTCCAAGTCGCGCGGCAACGTGATCGCGCCGCAGCAGGTGATGAAAACTCTCGGTGCAGACATCCTGCGCCTCTGGGTGGCCTCCACCGACTACCGCGGCGAGATGACGGTCTCGGACGAGATCTTCACGCGCAACGCCGACGCTTACCGCCGCATCCGCAACACTGCGCGTTTTCTGCTCTCGAACCTCGCGGGTTTCGACCCGGCCGAGAACCGCGTGGCGCCCGGTCAGATGCTGGCGCTCGACCGCTGGATCGTCGACCGCGCCGCGGTGCTGCAGCGTGAATTGCAGCAGGCCTACGAGGAGTACCAGTTCCACCTCGTGACGCACAAGCTCCACAACTTCTGCGTCACCGAATTGGGCGGCTTCTACCTCGACATCATCAAGGACCGCCAGTACACCACGCGTGCCGACAGCCTCGCGCGGCGCTCGGCGCAGACGGCACTTTTCGACATCCTCGAGGCGCTGGTGCGCTGGATCACGCCCGTGCTGAGCTTCACCGCCGACGAGATCTGGCGCTGCATGCCGGGTGACCGCAGTGGCTCCGTATTCACGGCTACCTGGTACACCGGGCTCGCGGAGCTCGCTGCTGACGAGGCGCTCGGCCGGGATTTCTGGGATCTCGCGATGCAACTTAAGACCGCGGTGAACCGCGAACTCGAGCGCGCGCGCACGGCAGGCGTGGTCGGCGGTTCGCTGGAGGCCGAGGTGCAGCTCTTCTGCGACGCGCCGCTTGCCACGCAGATCGCGCGGCTGGGGCAGGAGTTGCGCTTCGTACTGATCACCTCCGCCGCCTCC
>CAIXOY010000700.1 GCA_903921135.1 uncultured Gammaproteobacteria bacterium | reverse complement strand
GGCGTGGCCCGCAGCCCGAGTTCTTCCAGCGATTCCATGCCCGATAGCGCAGCCAGGCCGTCCTGCGCGCATCGGAGCCGGCTGGCGATCAGCCTGCGCAGTCGCAGCCCGCGTGCGATCTCTTTCAGCCCCTCGCCCGAGACGCGTGTGCGGTCGATGTTCAGTTCCCGCAGCGCAGGCAAACCGCAGAGCGTGCGCGCGCCTTCGTCGCCGATGCCGTTCATCGAGATGTCGAGGACCGTGAGCGAGGGAAGCGCGTGGATTCCGTGCAACCCGGCATCTGTGAGCGAAGTGCCGGTCAGGCGCAGCGTGTGCAAGGCCTGGAGGCCCTTCAGCGCCCCGATCGCCCCATCGCCTGCGAGACTTCCCGACAGATTGAGTTCCTGAAGGCCCTGCAGGGCGTGCAAGCTGCCCAGACCCCCGTCCGTCACGGTGGTGACACTGAGGTTCAGGTAGCGCAGCGATGCCAGTCCTGCGATCGCCTCGAGTTCGGCATCGTCTACCGGTGTGCGATAAAGGTTCAGCTGTTCCAGGCGGGTGAATCGAGCCACCCGATCGCCGATGCCCGTGCCCGAGAGGCCGCTTCGTGCAATGCTGAGTCGCTCGAGTGCCGCGAGCCCCGACAGTGCGTCCAGGCCCTCGACACTGATATCGAGCCCTTCCAGCAGCAGGCTCTTCAGGCCATCCAGCGCGGCGATGCAGGCAAGGCCCTCGTCGCCTATGCGCGAATCGCTTAATTCGAGCTCCAGCAGCGAATCCGGCGCCAGCATGCAGAACAGGCGCGCATCCGCATCCGAGGCGTAACGCCGGACGGCAAGCCGTTGCGGCGTTGCCGCGCAGCGTGCGGTCCACGGCTGCCACTGCGTGCCGTCGTGGAAAAAGGCATCGCCGGGGAAGCCAGCCTCGAGCAATTCCGCAACGCCCGCGCCCCGCGCCGAACTGCGCGCGATGATCGTGGGCGGGTGGGATTCGGCAGCCATGCTCAGTCGCGCAGGAGGAATTCCGTCGCCGCGCGGTTGAAGTCCGCGGCGCGTTCCCACTGCACCCAGTGCCCGGTCTTCGGGTACATGATCAGCTCGCAGGAGGGCAGCAGCTTCGCGAAGGTGAGCGGCGTGTCCAGCGTGAGGATGCGGTCTTCGAGCCCCCAGATCACCAGCGCTTTCTGCTGGATCCCGGGCAGTATCGGGCGCACATCCCCCAGCCGCTGTATCCCGTAGCCGGACATCGCGGTCAGGATCTCCGGGTCGATGCTGGACTGGTAGCGCATCTCCAGCAGCTCCTCGGTGAGCATCGAGGGGTCATAGAGAAAACTGTTGAAGAGCTTGCGCAGCTTGTCCTTGGTGGGCGGGCCGGGGTTGTAGTAGGCGAAGAGTTCCGCGTGTGCGTCGGTGGGCGTGGGCTGCAGGATGCTGCCGAAGACGCCACCCGGACCCATGAGCACCAGACGCTCCGCGCGCGAGGGGTTGAAATGCGCCACGAAGCAGGACACCGCGCCGCCCATCGAGTTGCCCACGAAGTGCGCGCGCTCGATGCC
>CAIXOY010000699.1 GCA_903921135.1 uncultured Gammaproteobacteria bacterium | reverse complement strand
TTTCCGAGGCCGAGGATCAGGCAAGCGAATTCGGCCTGCAGGCCGTGCCGCTCGATGCCGGCGGAGAGAAGATCTATCTCGGTCTTGCCGCCACAAATGCCTACGGCGAAAAACAGGTGCTGCCCTTCTTCCAGCCCGAGCGGGAAGAATTCCTCGAGTACGAGTTGAGCAAGCTGCTGGCCTCGCTGACTGCCACGAAGAAGCCCGTGATTGGCCTGATATCCGGACTGCAACTTGCAGGCGGCTTCGACATGATGAGCTCGCAGCCTACGCCCGCGTGGATGGTGATCGATCAACTCCGCGAAGGCTTCGACGTGCGCACCATCGGCCCGCAGGCCGAGCGCATCGACGCGGACATCACGACGCTGCTCCTCGTGCATCCGTCCACGCTGAGCCCCGCGATGCAGTACGCCGTGGACCAGTTCGTGATGAAGGGTGGCAAGGCGCTGGTCTTCGTGGATCCCCTCTGCGAGTCCGCGCGTGCCGCGCCGAATCCGATGATGCCGCAGGAGCCGGGTGCCACTGCCTCTTCGCTCGGCAGTCTCCTCGCCGCATGGGGCGTGGACTACCAGATGGACAAGGTGGTGGGCGATCCCGGTACGGCGCTGCAGATCAGCATTGCGGCAGACCAGCAGCCCGTGGCGCATCCCGGCTTTCTCGGGCTCGGGCCCGACAATGTGGCCTCGGCAGATGTCGTCACGGCGCGCCTCGAGAGTCTCAACCTCGGATTCGCAGGTGCCCTCGCGCCAGCGAAGGGGGCGACAACGCGCTTCGAGCCGCTGTTGCAGAGTTCGGACAAGGCCGGCCTGATCGATAGCGTTCGCATGCAGGCCACGCGGGATCCTTCGGCGTTGCTGGCCGATTTCACGCCCGGCGGGCAGCGCTACACCCTGGCTGCGCGGATAAGCGGGCCTGCGAAGTCGGCCTTCCAGGGGCCGCAGAAGGAAGGCGAAGCCCATGTTGCCGAAGCCAAAGACATCAACGTCGTCATCGTGGCCGATGCCGACATGCTCGCGGACCGCTTCTGGGTACAGGTGCAGAACTTCTTCGGTCAGCGTATTGCCACCGCGTGGGCTGACAATGCCGCATTCCTCCAGAACGGCATCGAGAACCTGAGCGGCAGTTCCGCGCTCATACAGGTGCGCAGTCGTGGGCGCTTCTCCCGTCCCTTCGACCTTGTCCAGTCGATCCGCCTCGACGCCGAGGCGCGTTACCGAGCGAGTGCCGACGAGTTGCAGAAGCGACTCGACGACACCGAGAAACGCCTCGAGGAATTGCAGAGCGGCAAGGGCGATGCGCGCGAGCTGGTGCTATCGCCCGAGCAGGAAGCGACCCTCGACGAGTTCCAGGATCAGAAGCTCCGGATCCGCAAGGAATTGCGTGACGTGCGACATCGCATGGACAGCGACATCGAGCGCCTTGGCATGGTGCTCAAGGTGCTGAATATCATCGTTGCTCCTGTGCTGCTCACCCTCGCGCTCTTCGGCTGGCATCGTCTGCGGGTGCGCCGGGCGCAGTCGCGTGACGCACGCGGCCTTGCCTGAGGGAGGATCTGCCATGACGCGCACACAACGCCTTGGTCTGGCCGCTGCTGTGGTCGGGACGCTCATCGTGCTGGCGGCCTTCTTCGGGCAGCAGCGGCAACCTGCTTCCGGCACGGCAGCCGGAGAGCCCTGGCTCGAGGGCCTCAAACCCGCGCTCGGCGAGATCCGTCGCATCGATCTCGCATCGCCCAAGGCGCGGTCAAGCCTGCGCCTGCAAGGCGGCTCGTGGGGACTGTCCGAGCGGGAATCCTACCCGGTCGACATGGAGCGCCTCGGGGATTTGCTGAAAGAACTCTCGGCGGCACGTGTCATCGAACAGAAGACCGCCAAGCCCGAGTTCTTCGGTCGTCTTGGACTCGAGGATATCGACACGCCCGAGAGCGCCGCCGTGCTGGTCGAGATCTGGCGTGACGACACGGCTCCCGCATGGCGGGTGCTGGTAGGTAATGCCGCTGAAGGACGCAAGGGTCGTTATGTCCGGCTCGCCGGTGAGGCGCAGACCTGGCTCGTCGACCGCTCGCCACAGGCCTTCGCCGATCCTGCTGACTGGATCGACCGGAGGCTCATCGGCCTTGATTTCGCACGTGTCGCAGGCGTCACCCGCAGCCTGGCCGATGGTTCGGGTTTCGAGGCCAGTCGGCCAGACGCTGCCACGCCGAGCCTTGCGCTTGCCTCTCTCCCTGCCGGCAAACGCCCGCGCTATGACTCCGTGTTCGATGCCGCTGCGCGGGCCGTCATCACAGCGGAGGCGGAAGATGTCCGCAAGGCCACCGACGAGGCATTCGCGGGGGCATCCCTTGCCCGCAACCGCATCCGCTTCCTCGACGGGCTCACGCTCGATATCGATGCGGTGAAGGCTGCCGATGGCAACTGGATCCGCGTGAGGGCATCCGGGGAGCCTGCAGTCCAAGGTGATTCATCGTCCGGCGACGCCAAGGACGCGGCTGCGTCGCCCGCTGCACCTGACCCGGTGGCGGAATCCGCCGCGATCAACGCGAGGCTCT
>CAIXOY010000698.1 GCA_903921135.1 uncultured Gammaproteobacteria bacterium | reverse complement strand
CGGGGCCACTTGTGTTTCTGGTTGTTGGGCTTGCGGGCTTCGCTTTGGCGGATGGCTTCCTTGCCTATCCACCCGGCTTTGCCAAGCCGTTGATCCTGATCATCGAAACAGCAATGACGCTTTCTGTCGCAGCCGCCATGGCATGCATGATTGCTGGCCCGCCGGAACGGCGCGCTCAGCCATGAACGCAACCGCCCCCTTTGCGCTGGCCGCCGCAGGGCTCATCGGGCTGATGTTGCCGCAGGCCCGCATCATCGATGCCCGCCGGCATCCGCTGGACAGTTGCCTCGGCTGCTACCGGCAGCATTTCGCGCAAGGGCAGAGCTTCACCTATGACCTGGAGGAGCTCGCGGATTTCTATCTCGAGTACCGGCGCATGATGGCGCACTGGAACGCGGTGCTGCCGGGAGCGGTGCTGGAGATACGCTACGAGGACATGGTGCGCGACCAGGAGGCGCAGACCCGTCGTCTGCTCGACTTCTGCGGGCTGCCCTGGGATGCGCGCTGCCTGCGCTTCCACGAAACCGAGCGTGCCGTGCGCACGGCGAGTTCCGAGCAAGTGCGTCTGCCGTTGTACGACAGCGCCGTGGGGCGGTGGCAGACCTACCGCGAGCAACTGGCGCCGCTGATCGACATACTCGAGCCCGAATTGCGGCGTGAGGGCTGGGCGCTCTGAAGCGCCTCAGCCGAGACGGGCGGGCAACACCGCGCCGGCCAAACGCTCTATCTCGGCTGCCGTCGCGCGCAGCTCTGGCAGGATCTCGGCAAGCGCCCGCCCGCGGGCATTCTCGCGGTAGGCCATGCCCACGTTCAGTGCAGCCACCACTGCGCCGCCCGGGTTGTGCAGCGGCACGGCAACCGAGCACAAACCGCGCTCCAGTTCCTGTTCCACGTAGGCATAGCCGTCGGCCCGCGCCTGTCGGATCCGGCGCAGCAACTCCTGCGCATCGGCGCAGGTGTGGGGCGTCAACCGGCGCAGGGCAGAGCGCCCGATGAGTTCCTCCAGCGCCGCTTCGGGCATTGCACCCAGCAGAACCCTGCCCATCGAGGTGCACCAGGCCGGGAGCCGCGAGCCGATGCCGAGCGATACGGACATGAGCTTGTTCACGGCGACGCGCTGCATGTAGACCACCTCCGTGCCTTCCAGAACGCCGAGCGAGCAGGATTCGTGCACCCGCTCAGCAAGCGCTTGCAGCGGTCCGCGCGCGAGTTCCGGGTATGCCAGCGATCCGAGGTAGGCGAAGCCCAGTTCCAGCACCCGCGCCGTGAGCGCGAAATCGCGCCCCTCCTGCCGGACATAGCCCAGATGGGAAAGCGTGAGCAGTTGCCGCCGCGCCACGGCGCGAGAGAGCCCCGTCGCGTTTGCCGCTGTGCTCAAGGTCATCGGTTTGCCGTGGAGGCCGAGGGCCCGGAGCACCAGCAGCCCACGCTCCAGCGATTGCACGTAATCCGGGCCTTTTTCGAAGGCTGCCGGTTGAGCCGGTGTCGCTGTGCCGGCGGGTGCAATGGTCGTCGTTGACCGGGATTTCATGGGACGGCTATAGTCCGTTCACTGATCGAATTAGTGTTCGATATTCGCACAGCGAGTCTTTCGATGGCAACGCCGACCCGACCCGAACGCGATACCGTGATGCACAGCTGGTGCAGGCAGACGGACTGGAACGCGCCCACCGTCGTGGGCGGGCAGGGTGCCTGGCTGCATACCGCCGATGGCCGGCGGATCCTCGACATGAGCTCGCTCGCTGAGAGCAACCACCTCGGCCACCAGCACCCGCGGCTGGTGGCCGCCATCCGCGAGCAAGCCGAGCGTTTGTGCTTCGTTACCGCGGCTTGGGGCGCGGAGCCCCGGGCACGGCTGGCGGAGCTGCTGCTTGAACGCAGCGGTTTCGATGACGGACGCGTGTTCTTCACGCTGGGCGGCGCGGATGCCAACGAGAACGCCATCAAATTTGCCCGTCAGGCGAGCGGCAAGCCGCGCGGCTGGGTGATCACGCGCGACCGTTCCTATCACGGTGCAAGTTATGCCGCGATGGCGCTCTCGGGCGATTCACGCACCCGCACGCAGGTCGATCCGCAAGCGATGCGTGTGGATCACGCACTGCCGCCCTATGCCTACCGCTGCCCCTTCGGAACGGTCGATGCAGAGGACTGCGCGCACCGCGCCGCGGCGCACGTGGGCGAGTTGATCGAGGCGCACGCGGCCGACGGCGTGGCTGCTGTGCTGATGGAGCCCAACGCCGGCACCAACGGGATCGTGGCGCCGCCCGCCTACTGGCCCGCGTTGCGCGGTGTGACGCGCGAGAAAGGCGCCTACCTGATCGCGGACGAAGTGATGAGCGGTTTCGGCCGCTGCGGCGAGTGGTTCGCGTGGCAGCGCTATGGCGATGAGGGCAGGCCAGACCTGATGACCCTCGCCAAAGGCCTCACAGGCGCGCATCTGCCGCTCGGCGCTGTGATGGTGTCGGGGGCGGTTTCCCGCATTCTTGAGCCGCAGATGCTGTTCACCGGTCTGACTTATTGCGGGCACCCGCTTTCCTGCGCCGCCGGTGTCGCTGCGCTCGAGGCCTACGCCGATGAAGGTCTGATCGAGCGCTCGCGCCGCCTGGGTGCCACGCTTTTCGCTGAATTGCAGCGCATGCAGCAGCGCCACGCCGTGATCGGCGATGTGCGCGGCGGCGAAGGGCTCTTTGCCGTGGTGGAACTGGTGGCCGATCGCGATACCCGCGCGCCGCTTTCGCCCTGGCCCGAGATGCATCCCTCGCTGAAGACCCTGCTGTCAGAAGCGATGGCGGCTGGCGTGTCCTTCGCCACCCGGGGCAACCTGATCATCCTCGCGCCCCCGCTTGTGATCGGCGAGAACGAACTGGCCGATGCGCTCGCTTTGCTCGACCGTCTGCTCGCCCGCGTCGGCTGAACCCCTTACACGATTCCCGCAGGAGGAGGCTCCATGAGTTTCAAGCTGACCTACTCGACGATGTTCAATCCTCCCGAGGAGATGCACACCCGTTTCGATGCGGCGCTCGCCGCTGTGCGTGCGGGGCTCGGGCGCGAGCACGCGATGTTCGTCGACGGCGCGGACGTGCAGACCGGCAGCTGGATCGAGAAGCGCAATCCCACTGACACCCGCGAGGTGCTGGGTCGCTTTGCCGAGGCCTCGACGCAGGACGCCGCCCGTGCGATGGACGCAGCGCGCGCTGCGTGGCCCGCATGGCGCGCGATGCCGATGCAGGAGCGACTGGGGCTGCTGCGGCGAGCGGCGGCGCTGGTGGAGGAGCGCGTTTACGAGCTCGGTGCTGCGGTTGCGCTCGAGGTGGGCAAGAACCGCATGGAAGCGCTGGGCGAGGTGCAGGAGGTCGCGGATTTCCTCACCGGTTATTGCGACGACTTCGAGCGCCACGGCGGTTTCGACAATGTGCTGCCCGATGATCCGCTCGCCGACTGGCGCTCGCACAACCGCTCGGTGATGCGGCCTTACGGTGTGTGGGTGGTGATCACGCCGTTCAACTTTCCCTTCGCACTGGCGGGCGGTCCCACGGCGGCTGCGCTCGTCACGGGCAACACGGTCGTCCTCAAGGGCTCAACGGATACGCCCTGGGCCGGACGCTTGCTCGCCGAGTGCCTGCGCGATGCGGGTATCCCGCGCGGCGTTTTCAATTACATCTGCGGCGGTGCGGCGGTGGGTTCCTCGCTGGTGGAGCATCCGCATCTCGGCGGACTGACCTTCACCGGCTCCTACGCGGTGGGCATGGAAATACAGCGCAAGCTCTTCGGCCGGCGTTTCCCGCGGCCCTGCATCGCCGAGATGGGCGGCAAGAATGCCTGCATCGTTACCGCCTCGGGCGATGTCAGCCGCGCCGCGAGCGGCATCGTGAGATCGGCCTTCGGCATGGGTGGGCAGAAGTGCTCGGCGCTGTCGCGGCTGTATGTGCATTGCGACGTGGCGGACGAACTCCTGGAGGGCATCCGCACGCAGATGCAGGCGCTGCGCATCGGGGATCCCACGCAGCGTGAGAACTGGCTCGGGCCCGTGGTCAACGAGCGCGCTTATCGTCGTTTTGCGGAGTGTGCGAGGCGGCTGCGCGAAGGTGGTAGCGTGTTGGCCGGCGGTGAACAGTTGCGCGAAGGCGGGATGGAGCACGGGTACTTCGTGCAGCCCACGCTGGCCGAGTTGCCGCAGGAACACGCGCTCTGGCGCGAAGAGATGTTCCTGCCGGTGCTTACCGTCTGCCGCGTCGACAGCAACGAGGAGGCCATGCGCCTCGCCAACGCCAGCGACTTCGGTCTGACCGCGGGCTTCTACGGCTCTGACAGCGAAGTCGCGTGGTTCCACGAAAACATCGAGGCGGGCGTCACGTACGCCAACCGCCCGCAGGGCGCCACCACGGGCGCATGGCCCGGCTACCAGCCCTTTGGCGGCTGGAAGGGCTCGGGTTCCACAGGCAAGGCCATCGCCTCGTTCTATTACCTGCCGCTGTACCTGCGCGAGCAGTCGCGCACCGTCGTGGAGTGAGGCATATGGAACTCCTGTCGCTGCGCGAGATGATCGCGCGCCACGTGAAGCCCGGGCAGATGCTCGCGCTGGAGGGTTTCACGCACCTCATACCCTTTGCTGCGGGCCACGAAATCATCCGGCAGGGAATCGGCGATCTGCATCTGGTGCGCATGACGCCTGACCTGATCTACGACCAGCTGATCGGCATGGGCCTGGTGCGTGAACTCACCTTCAGTTGGGGCGGCAACCCGGGTGTTGGCTCGCTGCACCGCCTGCGCGATGCGGTGGAGCAGCAGTGGCCGCGGCCGCTCGCGTGGCACGAGCACAGCCACGCCGGCATGGCGGCGGCCTACACCGCGGGCGCGGCAAAGCTGCCCTTCGGTGTGCTGCGCGGGTACATCGGCACCGATCTGCCGAAGCACAACCCGCAGATCAGCCACATCGAATGCCCCTACACGGGCGAGAAACTCGCGACCGTGCGCGCCGTGAACCCCGATGTCACGATCCTGCACGCGCAGCAGGTGGATGCGCGCGGCAATGTGCTGGTGCGTGGCATCCTTGGTGCTACCCGTGAGGCGGCACTCGCTGCGCGTTCGGTGTTGTTCACGGTGGAGGAGCAGGTCGAAAAGCTCGATGCGCCGATGAACGCGACCGTGATCCCGCACTGGGTGGTGACAGCCGCTTCCGTGGTGAAGGGCGGCGCCTGGCCTTCGTATGCGCAGGGCCATTACCCGCGCGACAATGCCTTCTACCAGCAGTGGGACGAGATCGCCCGCGAGCGCGAGAGCTTCCGCGCGTGGATGGAGCATCATGTGCTGGGCACCGCGGACCATCGCTCTTTCCTGCAGCGCCTGGGCGAGGGGAGGGCAGTCTGATGAGCTACAGCAAGGACGAGATGATGACCGTGGCGGCCGCGCGGCTGCTCACGGACGGCACCACCTGTTTCGTCGGCATCGGCTTGCCCTCGGCGGCCGCGAACCTCGCGCGTCTCACGCACGCTCCCGACACCGTGCTGATCTACGAATCAGGCACCATCGGCACACGCCCCGAGGTGCTGCCGCTCTCGATCGGCGATGGAGAACTTGCCGAGACGGCCGATTGCATCGTGCCGTTGCCCGAGATCTTCAGCTACTGGCTGCAGGGCGGGCGCATCGATGTGGGGTTCCTGGGCGCCGCGCAGATCGACCGCTTCGGCAACCTGAACAGCACCGTGATCGGCGATTACGATCACCCCAAGACCCGCCTGCCGGGTGCCGGTGGCGCGCCCGAAATTGCCACGCACGCCCGGCGGACGTTCATCGTGCTGCGCATGTCGCCGCGCTCATTCGTGCCGCAGATCGCCTTTCGTTCGAGCGGCGGGTTTTTCGAGGGCGGCGACTCGCGCGAGCGCGCGGGTGCTCCGGGTGCAGGGCCCGAGGTGGTGATCACGGACTACGGCATCCTGCGTCCGCACCCCGTCACGCGGGAGTTGCAGCTTGCGGGGATTTACCCGGGCGTGGACCCTGCAGCCGCGCAGGCTGCGTGCGGTTGGCCGCTCGCTATCGCCGACACGCTCGAGCAGATCGCGCCGCCCTCGCAGGAACACCTGGATGCGTTGCGTGCCTTGCACGCCCGCACCGATCGCGCCCATTCGACCCTTCATCCTTTGCCGCTCTGAGGACCCGACCATGACCAACCCGCATATCAAGACCGAACTTCCGGGGCCGAATGCGCGTGCGCTGATCGCGCGCGATTCGCAGGTCGTCTCGCCCTCCTATCCGCGCGATTACCCCTTCGTGATGTCGCACGGGCGCGGCGCCGAAGTCTGGGACGTCGACGGCAACCGCTTCCTCGATTTTGCGGCGGGCATCGCGGTCTGCTCCACCGGGCATTCGCACCCGGCGGTGGTGGCGGCGATCCGCGAGGCATCGGAAAAATTCCTCCATATCTCCAGCGACTACTGGCACGAGTACCAGGTGCGACTTGGCGAGCGCATCAACGAGATCACGCCCTTCGGCGAGCCGACCATGAGCTTCATGTGCCAGAGCGGCACCGAGGCGGTGGAGGGCGCGCTGAAGCTCGCACGCTACGTCACATGCCGCAGCCGGTTCATCGGGTTCTACGGCGGTTTCCATGGCCGCACCATGGGTTCGCTCGCGTTCACCTCGAGCAAGTACACGCAGCAGCGGGGCTTCTTCCCCACCATGCCGGGCGTGACACACATTCCCTATCCCAACCCTTACCGTCCGTTGTTCGCAGGTGAGGATCAGGGACGCGCGGTGCTGGATTACCTCGAGAACGTGGTGTTCCGCGCCAATGTGCCGGCGAACGAGGTTGCCGGCATCCTGATCGAGCCGCTGCAGGGCGAGGGCGGTTACATCACGCCGCCGGATGGCTTCCTGCAGGGCCTGCGCGAACTCTGCGACCGCCACGGCATCATGCTGATTTTCGACGAGGTGCAGTCGGGCATCGGTCGTACCGGAAAAATGTTCGCCGCGGAGCATTACGGCGTGGCTGCCGACATCATGAGCCTCGCCAAGGGCCTGGGTTCCGGCATGCCGATAGGGCTCGTCGTGGCGAAGAAGCGGTACATGGAAAAGTGGGCCCGCGGCGCGCACGGCAACACCTACGGCGGCAACCCGGTGTGCTGCGCGGCGGCGCTCGCGACGCTGGACGTGGTGCAGGGCGGCTTGATGGAGAACGCGGCGGAGCAGGGCGAGTACCTGCTGGGCAAACTCCGCGCGATGCAGGAGCGCTTCGACTGCATCGGCGAGGTCCGTGGCAAAGGGCTCTGGATCGGCGTGGAACTGGTGAAATCCCGCGCCTGCAAGACGCCCGATGCTGGCCTCAGTGACCGCGTGCTCACACGCGGTTTCCACAACGGCATCCTGCTGCTGAACTGCGGCCAGAGCACGCTTCGACTCATGCCGCCGCTGATGATCGACCGCGCGACTGCCGACGAGGCGCTGGTGCTGCTCGAGCGCAGCCTGCACGAAGCCCTGGAGCACTGAGATGTTCTCACGCGCCATTAAATGGGGTCTGACCCCATTTTTCGTGCTGGTGGTGGCGGCAGGGGCGCAGGCGGCGCGCGAGCCGGTGCTGAAGCAGGTGACGCTGCCACACGCCTATTACTGGCGTGAGCTCTACATGCCGCAGCTGACAAGCGGCCCGTCGGCAGGGGATTTCACGCCCGATGGCAAGGCCGTGGTCTACAGCATGGGCGGCTCGCTGTGGCTGCAGTCTCTGGACAGCGACACAGCGCGCGAACTCACGGCGGGGCCCGGCTACGACTACCAGCCGGATGTCTCGCCCGACGGCCGCCATGTGGTGTTCACGCGGCAGGACCGTGACGCGCTGGAGTTGGTGGAACTCGATCTGCAGGAAGGCACCGAGCGTGCCCTCACCCGTGACAAGGCGGCTGCGGTCGAGCCGCGCTACTCGCCCGATGGCAAGCGCATCGTTTTTGTGTCCTCGCGCGAGAACGGCCGCTTCACGGTCTATCTGGCCGAACGCAGCGAAAAGGGGCTGCTGGACGCGAAACGCCTGTTCCGCGAGCGCGAGGAGGCCGCGCTCCGTCGTTACTACTACTCGTCCTTCGATCACGTCATCAACCCGTCCTTCAGCCCGGACGGCAAGACCTTGTTCTTCGTGAGCAATCGCGGCCAGGCCTGGGGCAGTGGTGACATCTGGTCT
>CAIXOY010000697.1 GCA_903921135.1 uncultured Gammaproteobacteria bacterium | reverse complement strand
CGTGACCGAACGCATCGTGCCCTTCGAACGCGGAAGCGGTCCGCGCCGCCTTGCCATCCAGGAAGACGGCATCCTCTGGATTCCGCTCTTTGGAGCGGGGCAGTTGGTGAAATTCGACTCGCTGAACGGCACGGAAATCCAGCGCTACAGCATCCCCGACCCGGGCGCTGCGCCCTACGGCGTCACCCTCGACAAGAAACGCAACGCCATCTGGGCAGCCACATCCAATTCCGATCGTATCTACCGTTTCGACATCGCCTCGGAGAAGTGGACCCAGTACCCCTTGCCCCGGCGCGAGAGCTTCATCCGGATGATCGAGATAGACCCTGCAAGCGGTGATGTCTGGACCACGTATTCGAGCCTGCCCGTCGGCAAGCGTGATCCCGGGGTCTGGGGGTCGGAGAGCGCCAACAACATGCTGGTGCGGCTGCATCCGGGCGACTGATCCGGCGCACCGCCGGTGCGCAAGTGTTTCAACCAACGAGCGGAGCGAACAGGACATGAGCGGCAGACTCGAAGGCAAGGTGGCAGTGGTGACCGGCGCGGGCGCCGGCATGGGCAAGGCGATTGTCGAGCGTTTCGTGCGCGAGGGCGCGAAAGTGGTGGCGGCCGATATCTCGGGTTTGCAGAACGAGGTGGCTGCTGCTGCGGGCCCGAACTGCGTGCCCTTCCAGGTCGATGTCTCGCAGAGCGCCGAGGTGCGAGCGATGCTGGATCTCGCGGTGTCCCGCTTCGGCGGTCTGCATGTGCTGTGCAACAACGCGGGCATACAGGGCGGCATGAAGCCTACCGCTGACTATGATGAAGATACCTTCGACCGAGTGATGGCGGTAAACGCCAAGGGCGTATTCCTCGGCATGCGCCACGCGATACCGATCATGCTCGCGGGCGGTGGGGGTTCCATCGTCAACACCGCCTCGATGGCCTCGGTGGTGGCCTTCCCGCAGATGGTGGGTTATTGCGGTTCCAAGGGTGCGGTACTGATGATGACCAAGACCACGGCCGTGGAGTATGCGGACAAGGGCATCCGAGTGAACTGTTTCTGCCCTGGCTCCATCGACACCAACATGGTGGCAGGCATGCCCAAGGATTACATCGACGCTGTGATCGCCGCTAACCCGGTCAAGCGCATCGGCTCGCCCCGCGAGATCGCCGATCTGGCGCTTTTTCTGGCGAGCGACGAATCTTCGTTCATCACCGGCACCGAAATCCTGATCGATGGTGGCTACACGGCGCTCTGATGGAGAGTGAGGGTCCTGCGATGATGAAGCTGATCAATGCGCGCCCCAGCCCCTTCGGGCGCAAGGTGGCGATCGCCATGCTGGAAAAGGGCATTCCCTTCGAGATCCAGTGGGACATTCCCTGGCACGCGGATACCGCTGTGCCCGCATTCAATCCCCTTGAGCAGTTGCCCATCCTGGTGACGCCCGCCGGCGAAACCGTTTACGAGTCGTCCTATATCCTCGAGTGGTTGGAGCATCATTTTCCGCAGCCTTCCTTGCTGCCGGCGTCTGCCGATGATCGCTTGCGGGTGAAGTTTTTCCAGGTGCTGGCCGTGGGCGTGATGGACGCCATTGTGCGCATCAACTTCGAGCTGGCGCGGCCTGAGCAGTGCCAGAGCACCAACTGGATCGCGCGGCAAACGCGGAAGATTTCGGGCGGGATCGCGGAGATCGGCCGGCAGATCGACGGCAGGCCGTTTGCAGTGGGGGATGCCTTGAGTCTGGCGGATCTCGAAGTGGGATCCGTCTTGGGGCACCTCGACTTCCTGATCGATGCCATCCCTGTGCTGGGAACAGTGCTGAAACTCGAACAGGGCTGGCGCCGCCTGCATCCCTGTCTGGACGGCTATGTCGCGGGGTTGGAATCGCGGCCCTCGTTCCTCGCTGCCCGACGCGAGATGGTCGAGATCAATTTTGCACAGGTGATCGGCAAGGCCTGACGGGATGTCCGCCGGGCAGCAGATGGCGTCTGT
>CAIXOY010000696.1 GCA_903921135.1 uncultured Gammaproteobacteria bacterium | reverse complement strand
GGGTGATCCCCACGCGCCGCGTCTGCTTCCTGCGGTATCGCTGGCCGGAGCCCGTGTGCTGCTGGTCGAAGACAATGAGACCAACCGCGACGTCGTCCGCGAGATGCTCGAGCACGAAGGCATGCTGGTCTCCACCGCCTGCGACGGTCGTGAAGCCATCGCCGCACTGCAGCGTGGCGACGCCGTCGACATCGTCCTGATGGACCTCAACATGAAAGGGATGGGCGGTATCGAGGCTACGACCGAGATCCGGCGCATGCCCGGTTTCGATGCGCTGCCCATCGTCGCGCTCACGGCCGACGTGATGAAGGAAAACCGCGAGGCCTGCCTCGCCGCGGGCATGTCCGACTTCGCCGCCAAACCGATCGATATCGAGCAACTCCTGACCACGCTGCGGCGCTGGCTGGGCTCGCGCCCCGGCGCGATGTTCGAGATCGAGTCGGCGGGCATCGCCACCGAAGGGCCCGGTCTTGGCCTTGGTGTGCGCGGCTTGCTGGACGCCGAAGGCCTCGCGCGGTGCGCGGGCAATGCCGCGCTTTACCGTCGGCTGCTGCTGCGGTTCGTCGCCGAGTCCGGCGGCACGCTGGACGCACTGCGTGGCGCCGTCCGGGATGCCGACGCCGGTGCCCTGCGCCACGCGGCGCACTCCCTGAAAGGCGAGGCAGGACAGCTTGGCATGGTGCCGGTGCAGGCCGCGGCTGCAGCGCTCGAGATGCTGCTCGTACCCGGTGCACCACTGCCGCCGCGCAAGGCCCTGGCGCCGGTGCTCGAAGCAGCGGAGCAGGAACTCGTCCGCATGGTGGGAGAGCTGCGCCTCGCACTGGAGCAGCAACTTGCGGAGTCCGGCATCGTCGGGGCCGTGCCCCACGGGCCTGTCACGGCGGAGTCGCCAGCCGTCGAGTTGTGGATCGACGAGGATCCCGCGGCCGGCGGTTAGCGCGGCGGATGGTCTGAACCGGTCGATATCCGGTCACGTGTCTGTCACACGAGCCACACACACTGCTCCCCCGTCGAGATCCTGCGGTTGCGGGATCCTGCCCCGGGGCATGCCGTGTCCCCGCGGCAGCCTCAGCCGGCGGTGCAGGCAGTTGATGAAACATCCCTTTTTCGTGTCTTGCTGGCTGTCGTGCGTGATGCTCGCGGCCAACGGTTTTGCAGCCGAGCCCGCGCCCCCCCACGACCCCGTCGCTGGTTCGGACTGCGCGACGTGCCACCTCGCACCTGTAGAGGCCGCTGATGCACTCGAGTCCGCCCACCTGCGGTCCGACCCTGCCGCGTTCCGCAGTGACGGCACTGCGATGTGTCTTGGATGCCATGACACTGCATCGAGTCACGTAGTGGGAGTTCCCGCGCGCGATGCTGTGCCTCCTGACATGCCGCTTGCGGCGGGCGGGGTTGTCACGTGCACCACATGCCACTACACGCACGGATCGCTCTCGAGCGATCGACCGCGCGCGAGTTTCAGCTTCACCGACCGGCTGACCGACAGCCCCAGATTGCGCAAGAGCTTCCTGCTTCGTCGTGACAACTCCGACGGCGAAATGTGCCGCATCTGCCACCAACCGGAGAAGGAGGGAGCATCCCCATGAGCGCCAATCCGCTGCGCCGCACCGTCTTCATCAAGAAAGCCTTCCAGGGCCGTTTCGTGGCCGCGGTGCTGCTGAACATCCTGCTGTTCGCGCTGGTCTCC
>CAIXOY010000695.1 GCA_903921135.1 uncultured Gammaproteobacteria bacterium | reverse complement strand
TTCGATGTGCTGGCGCATTCTTCGTATCGCTGGCTCTCGGAAGTCTTCGTGATGCGGGACCCTCCCGATCACACACGCCTGCGCAAGCTCGTGGTGCAGGCGCTCGACGCGCGCCGCATCACCGCAATGCGCCCGCGCATCGCCGCCATCACCGAGCAACTGCTCGACGAGCTCGAACCCAGCGGCGGCATGGACGTGATCCACGACTTCGCCTACCGCCTGCCCACGCGCGTGATGTGCGACATGCTCGGTATCGCAGAGCACGAGGTGAGCGAAGAGACGCTCGGCAAGCTGAACCAGGCGATCGCGGATTCCTTCATCGTGTTCGAGACACGGGCGCTCTCGCCTGCGGAGCTCGCGCACGCAGACGCGCAGATCGATTTCCTCACCGACTACTTCGACGGCATTTTCGAGCAGCGCCGCCGCGAGCCGCGCGACGATCTGACCACAGCACTTGTGAACGCGCGCGACGGCAACGCGCGGCTCTCGCGCGAAGAGCTCTCCACGGTCGTGATCGGGCTCTTCGGTGCCGGCTTCGAGACCACCGCGCACATGATCGGCAATGGGCTGCTGACGCTGCAGCGCTTTCCGGAGCAGTGGGATCTGCTCTGCCGCGAGCCGGCCCTCGCGCGGCAGGCGGTCGAAGAAATCCTGCGCTACGAGTCCTCGTTGCAGGCCACCTACCGCACGGCGTTGGAAGACACCACGATACGTGGCACGCCGATCCTCAAGGGCCAGCGCGTGCTGGCGATTCTCTCCGCGGGCAACCGTGACCCCGCCGTGGTGCCGGATGCCGAGAACTTTGATATCCGCCGCGCCCCGCACAAGCCGCTCAGCTTCGGTGGCGGCATCCATTTCTGCGTGGGTGCGGAACTGGCACGAGCGGAAGGAGAAGTGGCGTTCACCGCGCTCACGCGGCGGCTGCCGCAGTTGCGCGTGGATACGCAGGACCCTGCATGGCGTGCGGGCTTCCTCTTCAGGGGGCTGGAGCGCTTGCAGGCGCGCTGGTAGGGCAGGCCGAGTGCGTTCGAAGCTCATCGGGAATCTCGACCGGCTCGACCATACCGTCGCCGGGTGGGCTCTCGACAAGCGTGATCCGGAGCGCGCCATCGGGATCACGCTCGTGCAGGATGGCAAGGTCATTCACCGCTGGAGTGCGGTGCTCTACCGCGCGGACGTCGCTGCGGCGCATGGCAGCGGACACCACGCCTTCTCCCTCGACCTCGACAAGGTCCCCGGCGTCCTTGAAGGCGCACTGCTGGAAGTCTTTGCCGAGGAGATGCGCCTGGGCGCCGGCACTTTCAGCCCCAGGCCGCGTGCGGCACGTGGCGACGATGGCTGGCTCTTCCTGCAGAACGACAGCAACGACGTGAATGCCCGCATCACGGGCGCGAAGAAAGTCGAGGTCAGCGGCTGCGTGGCGCTGTTCGTGGAGCGCGACCGGCAATTCCGTGCGCTCGGGCTGCCATGGCTGCCCGTGATCATCCCGGAGAAAAATGTGGTGTGTCAGCACCTGTGGCGGGCGCACACGATCTCGGCTTCACGGCCCGTCTGCCTGATCGAGGCGCAGTTGCGTGCGCAGGACATCGATCCGGGCTACCTGATCGAGGAGGCCATGGACGTCCGTGAGGAATTCTTCCTGCGCACCGACACGCACCCCTCGGCAACGGGCTATCTCGCGGTGATGCGCGCGCTCGCAAGGCGCTGCCCGACCTTTTTCGACGCAGTGCCGCTACCGGCACCAAAGCTCGTGCGGGGAATCAGTGGCGACCTTGGCGTGCGCTTTGATCCCCCCGTACGGGAGGATGCCTTGCGCTACACCTTCCCGCGCTCGCAGGGACAAGGCGTTGTGCTCGACACGGTGAGTGAGGCGCTGCGCGCCAAGAGCATGCTGCGCGGCAACGTAGCAGTGATTCGCAACGATGCCGCACCGCACAGCAGGACGATGGTCTTCGGAACCTCCACCGCGTTCCGCCTGATGCACTACCTTGCCCACGCGTTCCGCGAGGTGGTCTTCATCTGGGAAAACGCCGTCGACTACACGCTGATCCGGGAACTCGCACCGGAACTGGTGATATGGATTGCCGCCGAACGCTTCCTGCCCATCGAGTGCGATGACAGCACAGGCGTCAGGCAAGCGGCCGAACGCCTGCGCTCCGCGGGTTTCACAGCGTAAGCACGCCGCCATCCACGGGGATGATCGCGCCCGTCACATAGGCACCCGCACGCGAGGCAAGCATCACGGCAACGCCCGCGATGTCCTCCGCACCA
The DNA here is from genome assembly GCA_903921135.1 of uncultured Gammaproteobacteria bacterium. Classification (GTDB taxonomy): domain Bacteria; phylum Pseudomonadota; class Gammaproteobacteria; order Pseudomonadales; family UBA5518; genus UBA5518. The sequence goes on along the minus strand of CAIXOY010000695.1, from coordinate 5,472 downwards.
CCAATACGACCGAGCGGTACGCCGCCCACGATCTGATCGCCGATGGTGGCCATCATGGGCGCGAGCATGTCGGTCTCGAAGCCGCCGGGCGCGATGGCATTCGCCGTGATGTGGCGCGCGGCCAACCGGTTCGCCATGGTCCGGGTCATGTGGTGCAAGCCGGCCTTGCTGGCCCCGTAGCCGATGGCATCGAAGAGCGAGACCTGAATGCCGTCGATGGAGCCGATGTTGATGATCCTTGCCGGATCTGCCGCCGTGCCCGCAGCCTCGAGCTGCGGCAACAACGCCTGCGTGAGGAAGAACAGGCCCTTCAGGTTGGTGTCCATCACCTTGTCCCAGCCCTTCTCGGGGACCTCGCCGAGCTTCGCACCCCAGCTGACGCCGGCGTTGTTCACGAGGATGTGGAGCTTCGGCTCGCGCGCGGCGAGTTCCGCTGTGAAGCGGCCGATCTCGTCCATGCGCGAGAGATCCGCGGGCAACGCCACACAGTCACCGAAGGCCGAGAGCTCTCGGCAGGCGTCTTCGCAGGCCGCGGCCTTGCGCGAGCTGATGTAGACCTTCGCGCCGTACTCGAGCAGGCCGCGCGCGATCATCTTGCCGATGCCACGCGAACCGCCCGTGACCAGCGCGACCTTGCCTTCGAGCGAGAACAGTTGCTTCATCCGGCGAATCTCCTGCAAAGAAAAATGTGTTGCGGGCGCGAAGTGTAAGTCATGGCGGCGCCCGTGCCGCCCGCGCGCATCGCGCGATCAGGGCAACTGCAGCGGCAACCGTACGGTGAAGACGCTGCCGATGCCGTGCTTGCTCTGCACAGAGACCTCCCCGCCCATGAGCCCCGAGAGGTGGCGCACGATGGCAAGGCCCAGCCCCGAGCCGCCCGCCGCGCGCGCGTGGGAACCATCGACCTGCTGGAACAGGCTGAAGATCTTCCCGACCTCTGCGGCAGGGATGCCCACACCGGTATCGGAGACCGTGCACACCAGCGATGCGTCAGCGCCGGCCCCGTGCTCTGCGCGCACTTGCACCGAGACCCGGCCGGCAGACGTGAACTTGACAGCGTTGCCGACGAGGTTGGCGAGGATCTGCTCCACCCGGCGCGCATCCCCCATGAGTTCGGCGGGAACGCCCGCATCCACACGGCACTCCAGAAGCAGCCCCTTCGAGGCCGCAGTGCCCGCGTAACGCGACTGCAGGCCCGCCACCAGAGCGCGGATGTCGAAGGGCGCGCGCGTCAGCGCAAGTGTCCCGGACTCGGCCTGCGCAACGTCGATCACATCTGCCAGCACCGCGAGGAGGTTTTCGCCCGACTCGATGATGGCGGTGACGTGGCTGCGGGTGTCGGGATCCCCGGCATCGGCGGCAATCAGTTGGGCCATGCCGAGAATCCCGTTCATGGGCGTACGGATCTCGTGACTCATGGTCGCGAGGAAGCGGCTCTTCGCCTGGCTGCCTGCCTCTGCCGCAGACCGCGCCTGCTCGAGTTCGCGCCGGGAGCGCTCTTCCTCGGTGATGTCGGTGGCGATCACCACACTGCCGGGCGCCTCACCCTCACCGCGATCAAGTGGCATGGCGCGCACGCTGAGGTGGCGACGGGCATCGGCAGGGCCCGACTCGACGCCGAAACTCCCCCCACCTCGCAGCCGGCTGTCCCAGTCGAGGGGAAGCTCCGGCCAGAGCGTGCTGAGCGGCAGTCCTGCGCGGAACCGCGCGCCACCGGCGAGTTCACGCGCCCGGTGATTCGCGTCCACCACCATGTCGGCACGGTCGAGCACGAAGACAGCCTCGGGCAACTGCTCGAGCACCATGTCGCGTGCCATCAGCACGATGTTCAGGAAACCCGATCCGCGCGTGGCGTGGCCCGCCGCGACGGCGCTGAGCACGAAGGCGAGCGGCGTGAGATCCAGCCCCGGCAGGGGCCCGATCCGCAAGGTGTAGAGCAGATTTCCCACCGCAGGCAGCGCGGCCGCAAGCACCAGCGCCACGCGCTGGCTGACGGCCATGGTGCGGTTGGTGAAGGCCAGCACGCAGAGCAGCAGCAAGCCGGCGCCAATCACCACGAGGCAGTAGACGTTGAACACCCAGAAGGCGGGGCCGTGCTCCACCCGCAACAGGCTGAGTGGCCCTAGCGCCTCGAGGCTGTGGCCGCGCCACACGAGGTGATGCCAGTTGTTCGTCCAGACCAGCGGCTGCGTGAGCGGCAGGCTCGACCAGAGCAGGAGAATCGTCAGCTGCATCAGTGCGTGCCCGGCACCGTCCAAGGAATGCTGCGGATGATAGCCCGTGCGCCTGCTCCGTAGGAGCCGCGCTCGCATCCCGCCTTGCGACTCGCCGGCGGAGTGGTGTATTCAGTCGCGCCATCTCTGCTGCGCCGGAACGCCCTGTATGTCCTCCACCGACACCATCCGCTCCCGCCTTGAGGCCCTTCGAGAGCGCATGCGCGCACTCGGCATCGACGCGCTGATCATCCCGCGCGCCGACGAATATCTCGGCGAATACATCCCCGAGCGAAACGAGCGGCTGCTATGGGCGAGCGGCTTCAGCGGTTCCGCGGGCACCGTGATCGTGCTGCTGGACGGCGCTGCGATCTTCGTCGACGGCCGCTACACCGTGCAGGTGCGCCAGCAGGTCTCGGCGGAGCTCTTCGAGTACCGCCACCTGATCGACGAACCCCACGCCGACTGGCTGGGCAAGCGCCTCGGCGCCGGCAAGCGCGCGGGATTCGATCCGCGCATGCACACGCTGTCGTGGCAGAAGCGCGCGCAGGAGACGCTCGCGCGCCATGGCGTGGAGTTGGTGGAACTCGCACAGAATCCCGTGGATCTCTGCTGGCATGACCGCCCGGCCGCGCAGGTGCAGCAGGCCCTGCTGCTCGAGGAGCGCTTCACCGGGCGCAACAGCCCCGACAAGCGTCGCGAGATCGGTCAGGCCATCGCCGCGAAGGGCGCGGATTGCGCGCTCGTATTCGCGGCGGATTCGGTTGCCTGGTTGCTGAACATCCGCGGCTTCGATGTGCCGCACACCCCGCTTGTTCTTGGCTACGCCTTGCTGGAAACCGACGGTCGCCTGCGTTTCTTCACCGACCCGGCGAAGATCCCACCCGGCTTCGATGCGCACGTGGGCGAAGGCGTGGAGGTGCTGCCCGAAAGCGAGGCCGCGTCCGCGCTCTCCGCGCTCGCGGGCAAGCGCGTGCTGGCCGACCCCGACACCGCCAACGCCTGGTGCCAGCTCGCGCTGGAGCGTGCCGGTGCCACGCTGGTGGCGGCGCCCGATCCGGTGCTGATTCCCAAGGCCTGCAAGAACGTCACCGAGATCGCCTGCATGCGCGCGGCCCACGTGCGCGATGCGGCAGCGGAGTGCCGGTTCCTCGCGTGGGTGGACGCAGAAGTCGCGGCGGGCCGTCTGCATGACGAGGCCACGCTCTCCGACACCCTCCACACCTTCCGTGCGCAGGATCCGTGGCTGAAGGATCTGAGCTTCGACACGATCTCGGCCGCGGGCGGCAATGCGGCCATGTGCCACTACCGCCACTCCGACGAGCACCCCGGCCGCCTGCAGATGGACGGCGTGTACCTCGTCGACAGCGGCGGGCAGTACCTCGACGGCACCACCGACATCACGCGCACCGTCGCGATCGGCGATCCCGGCCCCGAGATACGCCGCATGGCCACGCTGGTGATGAAGGGCCACATCGCGCTCGACCAGGCGCGTTTTCCGCGCGGCACCACGGGCACACAACTCGACATCCTCGCGCGGCAATTCCTCTGGCGCGAGGGCTTCGACTACGACCATGGCACCGGCCACGGCGTGGGCAATTTCCTGAGCGTGCACGAGGGCCCGCAGCGCATCGGCAAGGCCTGGAATGCCGCTGAACTGCGCCCGGGCATGGTGATCAGCAACGAGCCGGGGTACTACAAGGCCGATGCTTACGGCATCCGCCACGAGAACCTCGTGCTGGTGAAGGAACTGCCCAAGGCCGCCGATGCGGATCAGGTGATGTTCGGCTTCGAGCCCATCACGCTCGTGCCTTTCGATCGCCGCCTGCTGGATGTGTCGCTGCTCGATGCGCACGAGATCGCCTGGCTCGACGCCTACCATCGGCGCGTCGCCGATGCGGTGGGGCCACTGCTCGATGGCGAGGCCGCGGCCTGGCTGGAGCGCGCCACGCGCCCGCTTGCATCGGCCTGAGGCTGCAAAAAAGGGCGAAGGCCATGACGCTGCCCACGCTCTACCTTGCCCACGGAGGCGGGCCGTGGCCATGGATGCACGGCCCCATGCGTGACTACCACGACGGGCTCGCGCGCTCGCTTGCCGGGTTGCCCTCGCACCTGCCCTCGCAACCGGTGGCCGTGCTGCTGGTGACAGCGCACTGGGAGGCGCCGGTGTTCACGATGAGCGCGGGCGCCGCGCCGGGCATGCTCTACGACTACTCCGGTTTTCCGCCCGAGACCTACGCGCTGCGCTACACGGCGCCCGGCGCGCCTGCCCTCGCGCAGCGTGCCGCGGAACTGCTCGCGTCAGTCGGCATCGACGCGGCGCTCGATACGGAGCGCGGCTTCGATCACGGCAGCTTCGTGCCGATGTTCGCGATGTATCCGCAGGCCGGGATGCCGGTGCTGCAGATGTCGCTGCGGCGCGGGCTGGATCCCGCACAACACATCGCAGCGGGCCGTGCACTCGCCCCATTGCGCGCGGAAGGCGTGCTGATCGTTGGCAGCGGATCGAGCTACCACAACATGCAGGAGCGCGGGCCCTCGGCCTTCGCGCCCTCGCAGGCCTTCGACGGCTGGTTGCAGCGGGTGCTCGCCGGCCCGAACCCTGCGGGACGCGAGGCTGCGTTGCTTCGCTGGGAAGAGGCGCCTGCGGCGCGGCACGCGCATCCGCGCGAAGAGCATCTGCTGCCGCTGATGGTCGCGGCCGGTGCGGCAGCGGGCGAGACGGGGCGCTGCATCTTTCGCGAGGAGCGCTTCTTCGGCATCAGCACCGTCTCGAGTTTCTGCTTCGGGGAGTGGCAGGATTGCCCGCCCCCCGCAATGCGGTGACAATCCGACCTCGGGCGATGCACTCGCCGCACCCTCCAGAGGATCCCACGATGAGCACTGCAACACAGGCACCGAGCCTGGTCGAGGAGCTCGTGCTCCTCGTGGTGGAAGACGACGGCGGCATCGCCTTCACGGCGGGCACACCCGGCTTCGGCATGGCCGTGATCGGTGGCTGTCTGGTCGAACTCAACCTCGTGGGCGCCATCGATGCAGACCTCAACAAGCAGCGCGATTGGAGATCGCCTGTCTCGTCGCCAGCGCCCTGATCTACCTGGTGGATAGCGATGGGTTGTGGGCGGCGGCGGTGAAGCAGCAGCTCCTGCAACTGTGAGCCACTATTTCGACTCCGACACCACCACCGCCAACGCCCAGGTGCGCTCGTTGAGTGAAACGATCCGCCTCGATTCCCGCACCAAGCTGCTCAATCCCAAGT